>JAAXHB010000048.1 GCA_012271125.1 Actinomycetota bacterium
GTGGATGACCATGCGGATAGGCAGTAACGCCAATCGTTTCCAACCCATGGTCGCATTTCAAAAAGTCTTCCAAGAAGGCAACAGCATCAAAATAAGCACCTGGCGGGTCGGCGTCGCCGCCTACAAGAAACATTGTCTTGATGTTGGCGGAACGCATCCAGGAAGCCAGACGAGCCGGATCGTCGGTGGTTTCGACCATGCGAGCCGAAATGTGTGGCACGCCACGATGACCCATGCCTAACACGTTTTCAGTTATGTCACAGGTTGCCTGCTGCCCCTTGGCAGGTGACGCCGTTACCGACACCCGCGAGTTGGGCGGCAAAGCGTCAATGGCAGCGTCGAGGCTTTTTAGCGGGATGACCTCAAAGGTCAAATCCGCGATCAGCTTCTGTCGATATGCGCGACCTTCAGGCGTTTCAGATTGTCGTTTCTTGGAACCAAAAAGTTTGAGCATCAGCGCCATTCCTAACAAGACCAGCCAACCGAGATCTATTAACTGAGGCCGACGATGTTGCCGTCGGAGTCAATATCAATGGACTTCGCCGCCGGCTCTTTGCCCAGACCGGGCATTGTGCGCATCTCGCCGCAGATCGGATACACGAAACCGGCACCAACTGAGGCTCGCACTTCACGCACCGGCAGCGTCCAGCCCGTCGGTGCTCCTTTGAGCGTCGGATCAGACGAAATCGACAGGTGCGTTTTGGCGATACATACCGGCAGATGGCCGAAGCCGTTGTCGGTGAAGGTGGCGATTTGCTTGTTGGCGGCGTTGGAGTAGTCGACCCCGTCGGCACCGTAAACCTTGGTCGCTACAGCTTCGATTTTCTCTTTGATCGTGGCTTCATCGGGATAGAGCAGCTGGAACTGGCTCGGCTCCTTGGCGGCTTCTGCCACCGCCTCGGCGAGCTCTAGAGCGCCGCGGCCACCGTCGGCGAAATGGGTAGACACAGCTGAGCGGGCACCGTATTCCTCAGCGATTTCACGCACTGCTGCCAAGTCAGCGGCGTGATCCTCAGGGAATGCGTTGATCGCTACCACAGGGGTGACGCCGTGCATCTTCATGTTCTCAAGCTGCTTGCGCAGGTTGTCGCCGCCGGTGTGAACCTCCTCAGGGTTCTCGGCGAGGATCGCCTCGGGCAGCTCCTTACCGGCGACGATCTTGTGCTTGCCCGAATGCGCCTTGAGGCCACGCACTGTCGCCACGAGCACCGCAGCGTCAGGTGCGAGACCGGAGTTGCGGCACTTGATGTTGAAGAACCGCTCGGCACCCATGTCGGCACCGAAACCGGCTTCTGTCAACAAGAAATCGCTGGTGCGAATGCCGACCTGATCAGCAACGATGGATGAGTGCCCGGTGGCGATGTTGCCGAAAGGTCCGGCGTGGACTAGAGCAGGGGTGTTCTCCAATGTCTGCAACAGGTTCGGCTTGACGGCTTCACGCATGATGACCGCCATCGAGCCGGCCACGCCGATGTCTTCAGCGGTGACAGGAGTGCCGGCCTTGGTGTAGCCAACGACCATGCGTCCGAAACGTTCCCGCAGGTCGTGCAAGCCAGTGCATAGAGCCAGCGCCGCCATGACCTCCGACGCAGCGGTGATGTCAAAGCCGGACTCACGGGGGATGCCGTCGAGACGTCCGCCGAGGCCGAGGGTGATGTTGCGCAGCGCACGGTCGTTCATGTCGATGGCACGCCGCCAGGTGATGTTGTGCAGGTCGAGTCCCATGTCGTTGCCGTGAAAAAGATGCGAGTCAACCATCGCCGCGCACATGTTGTGGGCTGCGGTTACGGCGTGCATATCGCCGGTGAAATGCAAGTTGAACAGCTCCATCGGCACGACCTGGCTGTAGCCGCCGCCGGCAGCGCCGCCTTTGATGCCAAAGGTCGGGCCCATCGACGGTTGGCGGATCGCAATCGTGGCTGAGCGTCCGATGTGTTGGAACGCCTGGCCGAGCCCGACGGTGGTGGTGGTCTTGCCCTCACCGAACGGCGTCGGCGTGATCGCAGACACGATCACATAGCGAGCCTTGGGGCGATCCGCCATGGCTTCAATCGCGTCGAGGCTTACCTTGGCGGCACCCCTGCCATATGGCTCGAGTGCGTCGGCGGGGATGCCGGCCATCTCGGCGATTTCGGCGAGCGGGCGCAGCGTCGCCTTGGAGGCGATCTCTAGATCAGTGGGAAACGGCATCGGTGCCCTTTCAGGATTGATGGTTGGTCTTGAACATTGACGACAACATTGTCGACAACATTGTCGATGACGTCGTCATCGGCTCGAGACTTCTCGAGATGTCGGTGTCGTCAATGGATGGACGTTGGCTGTTCGGCTCAAATGGGTCAACGTCCCCACCACTCTTGGCGCACCAAGGCGGTAGCTTAGTTTTCCGCATTGTGGAACGGTTCCATAATCTACAGGAGGGCTAGTGAGCGAGTTTCCTTCACGCGCTAAGTGCGTGGTGATCGGTGCTGGAATTGTCGGCAATTGCCTGGTTGGGCATTTGACGAAACTGGGTTGGCGTGACCTGGTGTTGCTGGACAAAGGGCCGTTGCCAAACCCGGGCGGCTCCACCGGACACGCTTCGAATTTCATCTTCCCGGTGGATCACAACAAGGAAATGTGCCTGCTCGGTGAGCAGAGCGCAAATCAATACCGAGACATGGGGCTGTCGGTGGATTCTGGCGGCATCGAGGTGGCTCGCACGCAAGAACGCATGGACGAGCTAGCGCGGCGCATGACCTCGGCCAAAGCTTGGGGCGTTGAGGCGCACATGTTGACCCCTGATGAGGTCGCCGAGCATGTGCCGTTCATTAACACTGACGTCATCTTGGGCGGCTTCTACTGCCCAACGGTGTCGGTGGTCGATTCGCTAGAGACAGGCACGGTGATGCGAAAGGTCGCCGTGGCTGAAGGTTGCCAAGTGTTCGCCAACACCGAAGTGCTGGATTTGCTGGTTGACGACGTCGCCGGCGGACGGCAGGTGACCGGTGTTGTCACCGACAAGGGCACCATCGAAGCCGAATACGTGGTGATTGCTTGCGGGGTTTGGTCGAACCGGATTGCGAACATGGCCGACGCTTTCATTCCGCTGGTGCCGGCGGTTCATCAGATGGCCGACGTCGGCCCGATTGACGTGTTAGCGGAGACGAACAACGAGATCGGCTATCCGATTGTGCGTGACATGGACACGTTCTGTTATGAACGACAGTCGGCTGGGTCGATGGAGGTCGGCTCATATGGGCATCGTCCGATCCTGCATCACCCCGATGAGATTCCATCCAACGACGAGGCTGCGCTGTCACCTACGGAGATGCCATTCACGGCGGAGGATTTCGACGAACAGATGGAGCAGGCCATCGAGTTGATGGACATGCTCGGTGACGCTGAGATCAAATATGCGATCAACGGGTTGTTGTCGTTGACACCTGATGCGATGCCGTGTCTCGGCGAGGTTCCTGAGGTGCGCAACCTTTGGTCGGCGGCGGCGGTTTGGGTCAAAGAAGGTCCAGGCATGGCACAGGTCGTTGCCGAGTGGATGACCTACGGCTATCCCCGCGTGATCGACGTTCATGGTGCCGACATTGCCCGCTTTTATCCAGAGGAGCTGCCCGATTCGCACATTTGGGCACGTGCCGATGAGCATTTCAACAAGACCTATGGGATCGTTCACCCTGCTGAGCAATGGGAAAGCGAACGCAACCTGCGGGTCAGCCCTTACTTCTCACGCCAGCAGGATTTGAAGGCGGAGTTTTTCCAGGCTCGGGTTTGGGAACGTCCGCAGTGGTATGAATCGAACGCGGATTTGGTGCAGCGTTACGGCGTTGAGGGTCGTGAGGTTGAATGGGACGCCCGCTGGTGGAGTCCGATCACTATTGCTGAGCACTTGAACCTGCGGGAGAACTGCGGGCTCGTTGACCTGAGCGCGTTCCAGATTTATGAACTGTCCGGGCCGGGCGCGGTTGCCTACGCCGACCGGCTAGCGGTCAACAAATGCGACGTCGATGTGGGGCGTTCCATATATACGCCTTGGCTGACCCCCGACGGCGGCTTCCATTCGGACTTGACGATGATGCGCCTTGGTGAGGATCGCATGCGCATCGTCACCGGCGTGTTCGACGGCGGACGTGACGAGTTCTGGACACGGCGACACATGCCAACCGACGGCTCTGTCACCTTTGAAAATGTGACAGATCGCTGGACGACGTTGGGCTTGTGGGGGCCGAACGCTCCAGCCGTGTTGGGCGCGGTGTGCGATCATGACTTGTCTCAGGACGGTTCGCCTTATGGTTGGCTGACGCCGGTGACACTGAACTGTGGCGGCTCAGCAGTTGAGGCGACGTTGTTTCGTATTTCATATGTTGGCGACACCGGCTGGGAGATTTACGCCGCCTGGGACGACGGCCCTGCGATCTGGGACGCCTTGATGGCCGCCGGTGCCGACTTCGGACTGCGTGCCACCGGCGGCGGCGTGTATGGCACTTCCGGTCGGGTTGAAAAGGGTTATCGCCTGATGGGTGCCGAGCTTGAAAGCGAGTACAACCCGCTTGAGGCTGGTCTGGCACGTCCGAAAGTCAAGGCTGCTGATTTCATCGGCAAAGAGGCATATGTGGCGGCACGGGAGGCGGGTGCGCCGGAGGTGTCAATGTGCACGCTGACCGTTGAATCGTTGATGGATTCGGCTGGTCGTAAGCGTTACATGCAAGGCGGCAACGAGCCACTGTTGACCACTGATGGCGAGCGGATCGTGGATTCGCACGGACGGATTTCGCGGGTGACGACTGCAGGTCCGGGACCATCTATTGGCAAGCATCTGCTAATGGGTTATTTGCCCGCTGAGCTGGCTGTGCCGGGGACAGATTTGCAGGTCATGTATATGAATGAGCTGTTTCCGGTGAAGGTGGCGTCAACAGGTGCGGTGTTTGATCCCGACGACAGTCGCATGCGCGCCTAATGCGGATTTTGTGTTGCGTTAAACGTGTGCCCGCTCCGGGGGCGAAAATCAATGTCACCGACGACGGCTTATCCGTAGACGCAGCCCATCTCGGTTTCACTACCAGCCCGCACGAAGAATGCGCCGTTGAGGAAGCCGTTCAAATCACCGAACGCCTCGGCGGCGAAGTCACAGTTTTGACTATCGGTGTGAATGACGCCGAGGAGCAGCTGCGCTACGCCGCTTCGGTCGGTGCCCATCATGGTGTGCTGATCCCAACCGATGGTTCGCCTTGGGATCCGCAACGCACCGCCAAGGTCATCACCGCCGCGGTTGAAGCGTTGGAGGCTGAAGGCGGCGTGTTTGATCTGATTTTGTTCGGCAACGAGTCAGCAGATTCGGGCGGATTTCAGGTCGGAGTGCGGGTGTCTCATGCGCTCGGGCGTGCCATTGTCAACGGCATCAAAGGCATCGACTTTGATGATGACGGCAGCGACAGCGACGACAATGGCACCGACGCCACGAGCGCCGGTGCGAAGATCAAAGCGAAACGTGAAATTGACGGCGGCTTTGAGGTGTATGAACTGACGTTGCCTGCAGCGCTTGGCGTGAAAGAAGGCATCAACTTGCCGCGCTATCCGACAATGCGCGGCCGTCTGGACTCGCGCAAACTAGAGGTGCGCACAATGGAACTCGACGCCGACGCTGGTGCTCAAGGTTTGGTGCGTTTGCATCGTCCTGCGGAGAAAGCATCAGAGACAGTGATCCTCGGAGAAGGCCCCGACGCAGCCGCCGCGGTAGTAGACGTGCTTGAAGAGCTGGGGGTCATGTGATGCTGCTTGTCGTCGTTGAACACAACGCAGGCACCATTACCGAGCCCGGTCTTGAAGCTCTGACATTTGGTCGTGGTTTTGCCTCCAAGTTGGGTGTTGATATGTCAGCTGTCCTTATTGGCGCAGCCGACGACTCAGCAGCGTCAACGGCTGGACAATACGGCGCTAACGAAGTCGTAGTTGCCGAGAATGCACTGCTTGAGAACTTTGGCCCCGAAGCCTGGGGCGAGGCGATAGCTCAACTCGTGGCGAAGCTGTCACCACGGGCGATGCTGGCATGTGGCAGCGAACGCGGTAATGAGGTAATGGCTCAAGCCGCAGCTCGTATGAATATGCCCTTTGTTGCCAACTGCGCCGACATCACCCCCGGCGACGGGGGCAACTGGACTATGACACGAATCCAATGGGGCGGGTCGCTATTAGAAGACGCCACCTTGACCGCAGATGTCGCCCTTGTCACCTGCGGACTGCATGTGATCGCATCTGAGCCAGCGTCGTCGCCGACATCGCCGTCAACAACTGCGGTAGCTGTTGACATTCCCGCAGAGTTAGCACGCACAATTCCGGTAGATCGGGTCGTTCAAAGCGCCGGTGTTACCTTGCCAACCGCACCCGTTGTCGTCGGCGGCGGTCGAGGCGTCGGCTCCGAAGAAGGATTTGCCGTCCTAGAGGAACTAGCAGAGCTGCTCGGCGGGCGTGTCGGCTGCTCCCGAGCTGTCACCAACAACGGCTGGCGTCCACATTCGGATCAAGTCGGCCAAACCGGTACTCGCATTGCGCCTGAGATTTATATAGCGTCGGGAATTTCCGGGGCGATTCAGCATTGGGTCGGAGCGATGGGTTCCAAGCACATTTTGGCGATCAACACCGACCCTGAAGCGAACATGGTCACCAAAGCAAATTGGGCAGTGATCGGCGACCTTCATAAGGTGGTGCCTGCAATATCGGAGGAAATCCGCCGACGCCGCGGGTAAAAGTTTTCGCAAGTCCCAACCATCGCACGTGGCGAGGTTGAACTAAACACGTGAGGTAGGGAAATGTCTGTGCAAGTAATAAAGCGTTCGTTTTCGCTGCTTAGGTCGTTGGCGGCTGGCCCGCTTGGCGTGACCGAGCTAGCTGAGCGTTTGGAGCTGCCCAAGAGCACTGTGGCGCGGCTGTTGGCGTCGCTGGAAGCCGAGAATGTCGTCGTGCAAACCGAAGCCGGTGGTGAGTATCGGCTCGGACCGGGCTTGATCGAGATCGCAGCGTCGGCAACACCTGGCCGCAACCTTGTCGCCGTGGCACGGCCTTGCCTGTTGGATTTAGCCAACGAGTTGGACGAGGTGGCTGGGTTGTCAGTGATCGAAAAAGGGCAGGTGTACTACCTAGATCAGACCGAGTCGTCATCGAATATTCAGGTGCGGGACTGGACCGGCGAGTATGCGCCGTTGCATGCGGTTCCGTCGGGGTTGGTCATGCTTGCCTTTATGGGTGATGAGTACATCGAGAAGTATTTGTCCAAGCGGCTCAAGCGTTGCACGCCTTGGACAATGACCGACGCTGGCGAGTTGCGGGAGCGGCTCGAGCAGATCCGCAGTGTCGGATATTCGTGGGTTCATGAGGAGTTTGCGCTTGGTATCAACTCTGTCGCCGCTCGGGTTGAGGTGCCTGGCAATATCAGCGCTTCAATCCATGTCCACGGTCCGGCGTATCGCTTCCCTGACCCCGACCATCTCCACGATCACGGCATGGCCGTAGTCGCCGCCGCCAACCGTCTCACCGACCTCCTCTCCGACTAACCCCCCTTGAGCAGGGTTTAGTGTCATAGCCCCCCTCTATCCTCACCCCCATGGAATACATACCTGTTTTTGTACTGCTGCTCGGTGTCGGCATCCTTATTGGAATCCTCATTCGCCAAAGTGCTGTGAAGTCTGCTCGTCTTGAAACCGAAGCTGCCAATTCCCGGACCCAGGACGCCGAAACCCAACTAGCGGTAAGCAAGGCCGAACTAGACAGCCAATCTCAACAAAAAGACGCTTTCAAAAGCATGGCTAGCGATGTCCTCAAGGACAGTCAAGAAGAGCTCTTGAAGCGGAACAAGGAGTTCATGGATGAGCGTGCCAAGCTCACTCACTCGGACATTAAGGGCATCGTTGCACCTGTGGATGAACGGCTTAAGGAGCTCAAGAAACAAGTTCAGGACATGGAGGAAAAACGCGAAGGTGCCTATGCGGGACTAACCACTCAGGTAGGCCAGTTGAGTGATCTAGCTGGTGGGTTGCGGGATGTGATGAAGTCCGGCAGCATGCGCGGTAGTTGGGGTGAACAGCATCTTGCGAACGTCTTGGAGATGTCGGGACTCACCAGCCATGTCGACTACGACACCCAAGTCCACATTAAGGATCCCGACACCCAGAAAGGTCTGCGCCCAGATGCGGTAATAACTATGCCAAATGGCGCTCAGGTCGTGATCGATGCCAAAACACCGCATGCTGCATATGCAGAAGCGGTCAGTTGTGACGATGACAATCAGCAACAGGCCTTGCTAAAGAAGCACGCCACTGATTTACTTGATCACGCCAAAAAACTCAATGAGCGCAAATACCAGGACTATTTGGACGGCTCACCGGATTTCACCGTCATGTATGTGCCGACAGACCCAATGCTTGATGCTGCCATGGACGCCAAGCCTGACCTGTGGGATGAAGCACTGCGTGCACACAATGTTGTGATCGCGACGCCAGGTGTGTTGCTTGTGTTGTTGCGGACTGTGGCACTTGCCTGGCGACAACAAGAACTTCAAGAAAATGCCGACAAGATTGCCAAAGCAGGTCACGACCTCTATAAGAGCGTTAGAACATTCTCAGAACGCTTCGAAAAAGTCGGAAGCGGATTGACTTCCGCCATAAATAGCTACAACTCCGCCGTCACATCTTTTCAAGGACAACAAGGCATAGCACGACGCGCTATTACTTTGCAGGAACTTGGTGCCGTGCCCGCAACTGATGACCCGATTGCGGACATCGAGCAAGTGACCAAGGTCGCTGAAAGCGTTCAGGTGCTTGAAAGTGGTGAAATTGAAGCTGGGGACTAGCGGGCGATAATGGTGGGGATGGGGGTGCCGTTTAGCGAGCCGGTATTGGAGGATCCGGTGGCGGAACGGGAACGACTGCTGGAAGAACTAGCGCTTGCCTACAGGTTGTTTGCGGCAAGAAACTGGGGCGACCTCGGTGACGGGCATATAACCGTGCGCGACACAGAAAAATCCGATCATATGTGGCTCCTGCGTTTCGGGGTGTCATTCGACCAAGCCACGCCCGAAGACATGGTGCTGGTCGCACCCGGCGGCAGTGCCACACACCGAGACGGACGAACTGCCGACATAAACATCACCGCTCACTACATCCACCATCCGCTGCACGATGCCCGACCCGACGTAGGAGCTGCAGCCCACACCCACACCCAGTGGGGTACTCCCTTCGCATCGGAACGTCGACTATTCGAACCGATCAGTCAAGAAGCCACGATGTTTTTCGAAAATCATGCGCTTTTTGACGACGAAGAAGTGCAAATCCTCTCAGATGACGGCGGCAAACGAATCGCTCATGCTCTAGGCGACAACCGAGCCGTGATCTTGGCAAATCACGGTCTGTTGACAGTTGGTACCACTCCAGCCGATGCGGTGGGCTGGTTTTTGTTCATGGAACGTGTTGCCGAAGCTCACATGAAAACCCGCGACGCCAAGCCAATTTCAGCTGAAGGGGCACGCATCGCCCGTGACGACCTAACCAGCTTTGAGGTTGGTTGGCAAGCTTTTCGCTGGGCGGTTATGCGTCACCTAAAAAACTAAGAGAAAAAGACTGAGAGAAAAAGATCGGCGTTAGATAGGCACCAGTTGCGGTGTTACTTGGCAGCGAGCATTCGTGATGCTGCCAGAGTGTTCTGCAACAAACACGCAATCGTCATCCGACCAGTACCACCCGGCATCGGGGTAACCGCCCCTGCTACCGACTCGACACTGTCGAAGTCAACGTCGCCGACTATCCCTGACTCGCTGCGCGAAATACCTACATCAAGCACCGCTGCACCAGGCTTCACAAAATCCGCTGTTACCAGTCCAGCCATCCCCGCGGCAGCGACAACAATGTCAGCCTCGCGACACACCGAAGCCAAATCATCGGTGCGGCTATGTGCCAAAGTCGGTGTGGCATCCACTCCCTTGCGGCCCAGCAACAGCACCTGCGGCAAACCAACCAGCGTCGAACGCCCAATCACAACCGCCTTCTTGCCAGAAGTCGCAACGTCGTAACGCTCAAGCAAACGCATCACACCCAGCGGCGTGCAAGGCACATGACCCTGTTGCCCTCGAACAAGTGCACCCATCGAACGCTGCGTCAACCCGTCCACATCCTTCTCAGGTGGCAAATGTTCCAGCACAGCGTCAGCGTCCAAGCCATCGGGTAAAGGCAACTGCACCAAGATTCCATGAACTCCTGGATCGGCAGCCAAATCAGATACCGCTGCTTCAACTTCAGCTTGAGTGGCGTCAGCACCTAACTCCACATGGCGTGAAACCATGCCGGCTTCGGTGGCCTTGCGGTGCTTGTTGTTGACATAAATGCGGCTCGGCTTGTCGTCGCCCACCAGAACCGTCGCCAAGCACACGTCAAGCCCTCCGCTTATCTCGGTGTTTAGCTGCGCCACGATCTCATCACGCAAGCGGTTTCCGTCCATCAAGATGGCACCGCCTGGCGTGCGTTCAAAATTATTGGCATAATTATCGGCAAAATTTTCGGTCATGTATCTCCTTGTCAGCCCCTAAATGTCTGACCTAAATAAACCGGCTGATTTCGTTAGGCTTCACCGTTCTAGGTTGCCCGAAGGCATAAGCCTAGATCGCTTCAATATCGCACGATCACATGCGATGAGCAACCAGCAGCCTCGAGGTAACAATCAATGAAAATCCTGTTCGCGGACGGAATATCTGAATCTGCTCTGACGCGTTTGCGTGAGGGCGGTGCGGAATGTGACCTCAACGCCTCACTAACCGCAGACACGCTTCCCGAACACATCGCCGGATATGACGTGCTCGTGGTTCGCAGTACCCGAGTCACCGCTGCGGCCATTGACGCCAGCACCAGTCTCGGTCTGATCGTGCGAGCCGGTGCCGGCACCAACACCATCGACTGCGAACGAGCCGCCGAGCGTGGCGTGCTGGTATGTAACGTTCCGGGCCGCAACGCCATCGCCGTGGCCGAACTCGCGCTTGGGCTGATGTTTGCCATCGACCGCCAAATCGCCTCAGCCACCGCTGATCTACGTGCCGGTGTTTGGAACAAAAAGCTCTACAGCAAGGGCAGCGGCATTTACGGCTCAAACCTCGGCATTGTTGGCATGGGTGCCATCGGCCTTGAGGTCGCCAAACGTGGCGCAGCATGCGGAATGTCCATCTTTGCGCTTGACAATCCGAACCGTGACGCAGGCACCCGTCAGCAGCTCAAAGCTCTCAACGTTGAATACAAGCCCGACCTTAAAACCCTCTTAGCCGACAGCGACATCGTCACCTTGCATGTCCCCAGTAAGCCTGAAACAGCCAAAATGGTTAACGCCGACTTTCTCTCATCCATGAAGCCCGACGCCATCTTGATCAACACCTCCCGCGGCGAAGTCGTCGATGAAGCCGCCCTACTAAACGCCCTTAACAACACAGATTTGCGTGCCGGCCTGGACGTCTTCGACAATGAACCCACTACCCCAACCGGCGAGTTTCAATCCGAGCTAGCCGCCCATCTGAAAGTCACCGGCACGCACCACATAGGTGCGTCCACCAAGCAAGCCCAGGAAGCTGTCGCCGATGGCACCGTCGAACTGATCCAGGCATACGCCCAGGGCACAGTGATGCACTGTGTCAACCTGCAACAAACCCCTGCCGGTGTCGACACTCTCATCGTGCGTCACGACGACCGAGTCGGCGTGCTTGCCGAGGTGCTGCATCAGCTGCGCTCTCATGGCTTGTATATCGCCAACATGAGCAACCGTGTCTTCACCGGTTCGGTAGCTGGCATCGTCACCATCGAACTTTCCGGCGAAGTGTCTGAGTCGTTGCTTGGTGACGTTTCAAAAGTAGATGGCGTGATCCAAGCTTCGGTTCGATAGGCACGGCTCGGTAACAGTTGCAACACAATCAGGGAACCTGGTGAGCGGGCCGCTAGTAGCGCCCTTTAGCGGCTGGATGGTCAAGCCCGAATGGGCCGACAGGGTCATCAGCCGAGCCTTTGACAACATCACTCCATCGGAGCGTCGTGCAATTATCGCCGACAACCCATACAGCTATGTGAACGTCACCCGCAGTCACGAAGACTTTGCAGACGACAAGGACTGCTCCCTAGAGCGCCTAGTAACAGCCGGCTCCGAAGCTCTGCAACGACTCCTCGACGCCGAGGTTTTTACCCCCACTGGACGACCTGCGCTTTACCTCTACAAGATGAGCCACGAACGTGGGGAACAAACCGGCGTGATTTGCACGGTTTCTGTTGACGGTGTCGACGACGGTCGCATCCGCCTTCATGAAAACGTTCGTGAGTCTCACACTGCGCTGCTTACCGAGCATCTCCTTGGCGTTGGTGCTGCCTCAAACCCAGCAGCACTGGCCGTTCAAAGCAGCCCACAGCTGCTCAAAACCCTCAACGACATCACCTCGACGATGGAACCGGAGCTGAGCTTCGGTTCAGATGTGGTTCATCACGAGGTTTGGACAGTTCCCACTGAGCACACCCAAGAACTGCTTGATCTGTTAGAAAACGAAACCCTGTATGTGACCGACGGGCATCATCGTCTCAACGCCGGTATGCGTGCCCGTGCCGCTGCGCCAGACTCTGAACCGCTCAAGCGAACTCTTGCTGCGATTTATCCCACTGAACAGCTTGATGTTGAAGCGTTTCATCGGATCGTTGCTGACTGTCGCCACGATAAGCCATCGGAGTGTTTCGCTGCCATCGCAGAAGCCACGGGCGGACTCAAAGAAGTGGCATCTGCTGAAGAGGCAAGGCCACAGCAACGAGGTGAAGTAGGGGTTTATGTGGGCGGTGAGTGGTATCGCATGAAACTGCCCGCACCCGCAGCAGACAGCTCCGCTGTGGAAGCTTTGGACGTGGAACTTTTACGCAACCATGTTCTTGATCCGCTCTTAGGTGCCGATGAGCTCAGCGGAACTGGAAGCGTTGATTATTTGTCTGATTTGGCAGGCACCGAAGAGCTAGTGACACGATGCCAAGAGCACAATCGCATTGGCTTCGTGATGCATCCAGTCTCCATTGGGGAACTAATCAACGTTGCTGACGAGGATGGACGCATGCCTCCCAAGTCAAGCTTTTTCAATCCAAAGCCTCGCTCTGGGGCGTTTATGTACATGCTCGCCCGAGGCGCAACCGCCCACCTGCCAGCTAGCTAGTTGCCTCAATAGCTCCGATCAGGGCGTCACACCCTTCATCGATTTCGTCAGCGGTGGCGTTAAGCATCGGCGTGATGCGGATGACGTTGCCATAAAGGCCCCCTTTGCCGACTAGCAGGCCGCGCTCCTTGCAACCTTCTAAGACAGCCGTCGTGCGTGCCACATCTGGCTCAATTGAATCAGGGTGAACGATCTCCAAGGCGTGCATCAATCCCCGTCCTCGCCGTTCAGCAATCCAGTCTGTGCGATCCGCAACCGGATCAACCGCTGTGGCGAAACGCTCCCCCATCGCTAAGGCGTTGCCCTGCATGTCGTCGTCGAGCACCTTGCGAAGCGTTGCCCGTCCCGCCGCAGCGCTCAAAGGGTTGCCGCCAAAAGTGGAGAACTGCAGCGCACCGATGGCGTCAGCAATTTCAGCACGCATCACCACACCGGCAAGAGTGATGCCGTTGCCGACGCCTTTGGCGAAGGTCAACATGTCCGGCTCGATGCCATGTGCTTGATAACCCCAGAAATGATCACCGGTGCGTCCCCAACCAGTTTGCACCTCATCGGAGATGAACAAAATCCCGTGATTGTTCAAGACCTTGCCCATAGCACCGAAGAACCCATCCGGCGGGGTGGCAAAACCACCCACACCCTGAATTGGCTCAGCAATCATCGCCGCCGGCGAACCCATGGTCATGTCAAGAGTCTGAACTAGATCATCAACACAGGCGTCGGTGTACTCGTCATCGGGCAGGTCACGAAACGGACTGCGCAGCCGGTAACCGCCCTGCACGAAGGTCACGTTCAACCCGGTCAGGCGCGTCGTGAGCCATGACTTGTGCGAAGTAACAGCCTGAGCCGCAAACGAGCGTCCGTGGTAGCTGTTGCGTAGAGCGAGAATCTGGTTGGAGCTGCGATAAACGGTCGCCATCAACAAGGCAGCATCGTTGGCTTCGCTGCCCGATGGCGTGAAAAATACCCGCGCATCGCTGATCCCAGATACCTTTGCCACGTCCTCAGCAAAAGCGATCATCGGCTCGCTCAAATACAGCGTGGAAGTGTGCATCACCTTTGCCGCTTGCTCCTGCACGGCGGCGACCACGCTCGGCTCGGCGTGGCCGATCATCGTGGTTAGCACCCCGCCAAAAAAATCGAGGTATTTGTTGCCTTCGAGGTCCCACACGTAGCTGCCTTCGCCTCGGTCGATAGAAATCGGCTCGGCATACAAGGTGTTGAGAAAGCTCGGCAGCACTGCGGCATAGCGCTGCTTGAGTTCTGCTGTTGTAGACGCTGTCATGAGCGCAACTCTACGGCTTTAGCAATCCGCCCTTACAGATCGGCAGCCACTTACCTACTAACGACTACTACGCGGCTTGGTCTACTAGCTCCAACAACTCGGCGTACTTGCTACAGCTAGGCAGTTGCGGGTTCTCTTCGATGACATTGGCGGGTGCGCGAAACAAGATTCCCGCATTGGCTGCAGCCAACATCGTCAAGTCGTTATAAGAGTCCCCTGAGGCAATCACCCGATAGTTAACGCCTTGAAACGCTCGCACGCACTGAGCCTTCTGATCATCTATGCGCAGCTTGTAACCGGCGATGCGGTCGTCTTCGATTAGCAGCGTGTGGCACAGCAACGTCGGCCATCCCAGTTGCGCCATCAGCGGCTGGGCGAATTGTTCAAACGTGTCCGACAACAACACCACCGGATAACGAGAGCGCAACGTGTCCAGGAAGTCTTTTGCTCCCGGTAAGGGTTCCAGACCGGCGATGACATCGGCGATGACCGAAAACTTGATGTCATGAGCGTCTAGAGCGTCGATGCGACTGGTCATTAGGACGTCGTAATCAGGCTCGTCGCGGGTGGTTTGGCGCAGTTCATCGATTCCAGTGCGCTCAGCTACAGCAATCCACACCTCAGGCGTGAGCACGCCTTCGGCATCTAAAGCGACAAGTGCCTGCGACGGTTCTTGTGACAACGACTGCTCAGCCACTTACATACCCCTGTTCCCACTCACATACCCCTGCTCTATGTCTTGAGCTTGCAACTCGGCAGCGCGCTCGGTTGGGTCGCCCCAACCGCCTCCGCCGGGCAGTTCCAAGATCAAACGTTTACCTGCCGGCACAAGCTGCTTGCCCTTGCCTCTAAAGGGTGTGCCATCGTCTAGCACGACATGTCCGTTGGCACCGTCTTGGCCGCCGTGTCGTCCACGCGCGGGATGGTCTACACGATCAAACATTGCGCTGAAATGCAGTTCATAACCTTCGGCTGGACCAAGTTCAATAGTTTGACCAAGACCGCCACGATATTTGCCTGCGCCACCGGAGTCGCTGCGTAGCTCCTTGCGCCAAATAATGATCGGTCCAACCTGTTCGGTGGCTTCTACAGACATGGTTCGTACGCCGCTAGGAAACGCTGTGGCGTTAAGGCCGTCAATGCTTGGGCGCGCGCCAGCACCGCCGCTGTTGAACATCAGCACCTCCGCCGACTGCCCATCGCCTCTCAGTTCATCTGCAATCTCGCTCCCGTTGCGAACTGGGCGAACTCCGGCTTGGAAGTTCCACAACGCCCCCGCTCCTTCTGCGGGTATCAGCTCTGGCAGTGCCGGTGCCAACGCTCCCAAACACAGGTCGGTCACAAAATGCCCGATCACATGGCGCACCGCCACCGGTTGGGGATGAACCGCATTGAGAATGCAACCTTCAGGAGCGCTCACACTAAAGGGGGCTAAAGACGCAGCATTGTTGGGCACAGCCGGTGCCAAAGCACACAACAACCCGTAGGTCATGTACGCCTGGGCATAAGTCAGCGGAACGTTCACCCCAAATGCGCTCGCCCGCGAAGTGCCGGCAAAATCAGCGTGCATTCCCACTCCGTTTTCGGCGACGTCCAATTTCACCGCCAGCGTGACCGGCTCGTCGTAGCCGTCAACAGTCATCTCATTCTCATAAGTCCCGGCTGGCACTGCCGCCAACGACTGTTGAATTGCCACCGCAGTGCGTTCAAACACATGCCCAGCAACACCGGTCAAGTCAGTTGCCCTCACCTCGTCTAGCAAGTCGTTTAACTGCTTGATGCCTGCAGTATTGCCAGCTGCTAGCGAATGCAGATCGCCGACAATTTGATCAGGCTCACGCACGTTGGCGCGAATTACGGAGATCAAGTCCTCGTTGAGGTTGCCGCGCTCGACAAGTTTCATGATTGGAACACGCAGTCCCTCTTCGTAAACCTCTGATGCGTCGGGACCGAAGCCTCTGCCGCCGATGTCGACAACATGAACCGTGTCGGCGAAATAACCAATCAGCTCATGGCGGCGAAACACAGGCGTGACAACTGTGAAGTCGTGTAGATGGCCGGTGCCTTTCCAGGGGTCGTTGGTGACGTAGACATCGCCTTCGTAAATGCGATGCGTGCCGATGTCGTTGATGAAATGCCCGACGGCTGCTGCCATCGTGTTGACATGCCCTGGAGTGCCAGTGACAGCTTGAGCGATCATCTTCCCGTTGATGTCAAAGATTCCTGCGGAAAGGTCACCGGCTTCGCGCACGCTGGTGCTAAACGACGCCTTGACAAGGGTCACCGCCTGTTCTTCCACGACGGAGATCAGGCGGTTCCACATGACCTGATACTGCAGCCGCTCCTCTGCTTTCGTCATCACTACTGTCACACCCCGGCTTTCGGTTGCAGCAGCAAACAGCCGTCGCCTTGACCGATGGCGTCATGGGTTGACGGCACCACTGTTGTTGTCTGTGATTCGACGATTACAGCCGGTCCCGCAACACGCATGCCTGCTGTTATTTGTTCTCTGGGCACCACCGAAGCATTCACCTCGCTGCCGGTTGCAACATCCCACACACCGCGAACAGCAGTGGCTTCGAAATCCTGTTCGGCGTCATGAATTTGTAGGCGCTCGACGTCCTTGTCTGCGAGCACTGCTCGCACGGACCAGCTCACCGCTTCAATCTCTAGTCCTTGTATCGCCCGGCCGAAAAATGCCTCGTATGCCTTGGTGAACTCTGTTGACAACAGCTCCGCATCTGTGCCGTCCATAATTGATCTGGCCACAATTGATCTGGCTACCGAAGACGTCGGCAACTCAACAGGTATTTCCCAACCCTGTCCCACATAGCGCATGTATACCCAACGTTGTAGGTGCAAATCTTCGACAACGAAAGCCGAAGCTGTCGCAGCGGCTTCAGTCACAAAACTCGACGCCTCTTCGGTCAACTCGGTCAGCACAGTCTCCACAGCAGCCGGGTCAAAATCATCTAGGCGGCAATAGTGGCTGCGCACCGCCTCATAAGAAAACGGCGCACGCAAGAACCCAATAGCGGAACCAACCCCTGCCCCAGGCGGAATCAGCAGCTGCTCAACACCGAGCTTTGCGCATAGACGCACCGCATGAACCGGCGCGGCGCCACCGAATGCGATCATCGTGAACCCATCGAGGCTGTAGCCGCTTTCGGTGGCATGTACCCGAGCAGCGTTTGCCATGCTCTCATCCACCACTTCAGACACACCGATAGCTGCGGTGGTCTCATCCAACCCCAGCTGCTCCCCCACCCCGCTTGCCAAAGCTGTCACCGCAGCGTCACTATCCAAGGTGATCTCATCGGCACCGAAAGTGTCCGCCGAAAGCCGTCCCAGCACCAGATCGGCGTCGGTGACGGTGGCGTTTTGCCCGCCAAGCCCGTAACACGCCGGCCCTGGATCGGCACCAGCACTACGTGGACCGACCCGAATCTGATCCAACACGTCCACCGAGGCAATCGAGCCGCCGCCTGCGCCGATTTCGATCATCTCAATTACCGGAATAGAAATCGACGTCCCGCTGCCCTTGGCAAATCGAGTCGTGCGCGCCACCTCAAAAGACTTTGCAGTGCTTGGCGTGAAGTCTGAAATCAGACAAATCTTTGCCGTGGTGCCGCCCATGTCGTAGCTCAACACCCGATCCAGCCCGTAGCGCTGCGCCAAATCCGCTGCAAAAATCGCTCCACCAGCCGGCCCTGACTCAACCAGTCGAACTGGAAGACGAGCTGCGCTTGACAAGCTCATCAATCCGCCGCCGGAATGGATCACATATACCGGACAATCTGCCCCAAGTGCTTTCAAGTCGTCGCTCAGTCGATGCAAATACGACGACATCACCGGCTGCACATAAGCGTTGGCGCACACCGTGTTGAACCGCTCCAGCTCACGCATCTGCGGTGACACTTCTGACGAAAGCGACACCGCAACTTCAGGCATTGCCTTCGTCAAAACGTCACGAAAGCGTTCCTCATGAGCCGGGTTCACGTAGCTGTGCAAAAACCCGACCGCTACCGACTCATAACCGCCGTCTTTGAGAGTTGCTGCCAACGACTGCGCGGCGTCTTCGTCGAAAGGCACCAGCACTCGGCCATGGGCGTCGATGCGTTCGCGCAGTCCGTAACGGTGACGTCGTTCCACCAGCGGCGTGGGCAAAACCAGATTGATGTCGTATTGCTCGAAGCGGCTCTCGGTGCGAGTCTCAACCACGTCACGAAAGCCTTCGGTGGTCACAAACGCTGTGTGAGCACCACGCCGTTCAATCAAAGCGTTGGTGGCAAGGGTGGTGCCGTGAATAATGCCGCTGAGTTGCTGCGGCTTGACATCAGCCTTGCCAAGAACCGCTTTGATGCCATCGACGACGCCTTTTTCAGGACTTGCCGGCGTGGTCAGGACTTTTGCTGACTCATGCGACAACGACCCTTGGCCTGTTGGAAGCTCTAGGACTACGTCAGTGAACGTCCCGCCAACGTCAACCCCCAAACGCATGCTTTGTAACTGCGTCATTATCTGACTAGTCCTACGTCGCGCTTCGAAGCTGGCTTACCCAAAGAGAGCAAGCTACGCGTGCGCTTCGGCCTCCCAGGCCTCATCGGCACGCCGGTGCAGCTCGTCATGGTCGACATCTTCGACATGGGTTGACACCGCCCAGCGATGCCCCCAAGGATCAAGAAACTGTCCGGAGCGATCCCCATAGAACTGCTTCTCCACAGGGCGCAACTCGGTGGCACCAGCTTTAAGTGCTGCTGCGAAAACTGCGTCTACGTCTTCTACATAGACCATGATTGCTACGCCTGTGCCGCCCAATGTTTTGGGCGAGACCACGTTCATCTCAGGGAACTCGTCTGAGAGCATGATTACCGAGTCACCGACCATCAGCTCAGCATGACCGATCACGCCGTCATACTCGTAACGCTCACGCTCGGTTGCGCCTAACACGCTGGTGTAGAACTCGATTGCCGCCTTTGCGTCATGAACGCACAATGCCGGCGTTACTCGCGGATAGTTATCAGGAAACTTGCTGACCATGTCCTCAATCGTAGAACTCTTAGGCTCAAAATTGTGCGACGAAGTTTCTATGAGAGAGATGCGCGAGAGCTTGCGCCTGAGCTGTTGAACCAGGTGCTGGTCATGGACTCCGGCTTGTCAGGACGCATCGTTGAAGTTGAGGCATATCGGGGCAGCGACGACCCAGCAAGCCATGCTCGTCGGCGCATGACGCCTCGCAACGCCACAATGTTTGGCCCGCCCGGACATCTTTATGTGTATTTGACCTATGGCATGCACTGGTGCGCCAACGTTGTCTGCGAAACCGACGGCGAGCCAGGCGCAGTGCTGCTGCGAGCACTCACACCAATGACAGGTCTTGACCTTATGTATGCCAACCGCGGTCCTATCGCCAAAAAGGACACCGACCTGTGCAGCGGCCCCGCCAAACTCACTCAAGCCCTCGCCATCACCGGCTCTGACGACACCACCAACCTCATCATCGGTAAAGAAAAGATAGATAAAGGAAAGATCAAAATCATCAACGACGGCACCTCTCCACCCACAGACCCAGGCGTATCAACCCGCATCGGCTTACGCAAAGGCGAGGGCGATGACTTCTTATGGCGCTGGTATGTCCGTGGCGTCCCCGACGTCTCCCGTGCCCCTAAAAACTAAACCTTGACAGGCAGAAATACTAAAATAAGCATCTACAGGAGGTTTTCGTGCCGTGCCTCCAAGTGAAACTTGAAGTCGCTGGCGCGTAACACGAAAGGATCAATCATGGAAATTCTTATGGTTATCGGGCGAATCATTTTTGGTTTTGCCCATGGCAGAGGCAACATTCAGCGCCGCTTGAGCAGCAACGACGCAATCGATGAAGCCGCACAGTCAGGTGTTGGTCTGCCAGCTAAGGCCAAGGACAAGATGATGTTGTCAAAAATTCGCGGCGTTGTTCACGCCATCGTCGGATTGGCAATCATCTTGGGCGTCTGGACCGACCTTGCGCTGCTCCTCGCAGGCCTTTTTTGGGTACAGCAGGTGTTTTATAACTTCCCACTTCGTCACGGCGAAGAGAGTCGCTCAGAGCGCTACAACTTGTTCAACAAGGCAACGCTTATAGCAGCTGGTGTGATCTTCATGCTTGGTGCCACAGCAGCTCTAGGCACTGGCGACAACGGAATCGGCTGGACACTTACAGACAACTTGTTCTGGAATAACTAAACGTTTCCTAATGAGCGCTTAGTGCGTAGGTACTAGACGCTCCAATATCTGATTAAGCCGGTCGGTACTTCGGGACTGACCGGCTTTTTCGCACTTAGCTATTTTCTCCGAGCAACTCACGTCACTTATCCCCCGACGACATCAGGAACCCTAGAAGGAAAGAATTAGGTGGCGCAAGGCGGCAGCTCGTAGTGAGCGATCCGTTTGAGGGTGTTGCGATCTGTGTGCTCATAAGGCTCATCAAGTTCTGTCATTTGTAAGACAGCGACCTCGTCGTAGGTCAACTCGTCACCGTTGACTGACATGTTCAACACATAGTCGATACAGCGGGCGTGTTCAAACAGGTGCGGGTTTGAGCAGATGCCGTACATGTCGCTGTCGGCGGTGGCTCGCAACGTGAAACTGGTGGCGTCAGGCTCTACCTCCCCGCCTGCCAAGATCACCGACCCCCGCGGGATTACGAAGCCCCGCATTACATGACGCAACCCGCCGCACCAGAGCCAGTAGCCGACCTCGGTGTGAAATGGAATGTCCTCACCGATGCGCCACGCCGCCATCTTGTAATCAAGCCCGTATAGGTGCTGGGTGCCGTTGTCAACGGGACCAAACGGCTTGAAGGTGATGGTTTCGCGGTAGTCGGTGTCGCCCAAGGTGTCGTCGGCATGATGGAAAGAGAAGTCCACGCCTTTGGTGCCTTCCCACTCGCCGGCAAGCTGAGCCAACGGCCCAAAATGAGGCGCGTGACAGTCAACAACATTGCCGGCAACAACACTGCCGGTCTCTGCGTTGATACTTTCTGGATTGATACTTTCTGAGTCACTCATGATCCTCCTAAAGCTTGCTGGGTTTCCAGTGCCTTCTTGAAGTTCTCCAATTGCACCGACACAGCCGTAGGGCTGCCACCGCCGTGACTGGTGCGAGACACCCCGGCATCCCCAAGCAGTTGCGCTGCTTCGCTGCCGAGACGCTCATCGGCTTCCACCAATTCCCGCATGCTGATGCCGTCCTCTAAGGATTTTCTAACGACTTCGCCGACGACGCCATGAGCGTCTCTAAACGCCATGCCCTTTTGAACCAACCATTCTGCTAAATCGGTTGCTGCCAAGTACGGCGACGACGCCATCTGCGACATTTGTTCAGTATCAAACTCCAACGCCTCAATCATGCCGTTGAGTGCTGCCAACACCAGATTTGTGTTGTCGAAAGCGTCAAACAAGGGCTCTTTGTCTTCTTGAAGGTCTTTTGAATACGCCAGCGGCAAACCCTTCAAAGTCACAAGCATCCCCGTCAAGTGGCCGATGATTCGCCCTGCCTTACCCCTAGCTAACTCAGCGGCGTCAGGGTTTTTCTTCTGGGGCATCATCGACGAGCCGGTGGCGTAGCTGTCAGGCAATGTCACAAAGCTGAACTCTGATGTTGTCCACAGCACTAGCTCCTCGCCTATTCGGCTCAAATGCACTCCGATAACCGCCAGCGCATACAGGGCATCGAGCACAAAGTCCCGATCCGAAACCGCGTCCAAACTGTTCTCATACACAGATGAAAACCCAAGCGCCTCAGCCGTTTGAGCGGGATCAATCGGCAGCGACGTGCCTGCTAGTGCCCCCGCGCCGAGCGCTGAAACATCAGCCCGCGCATATGCCTGACCCAACCTCTCAAAGTCTCGTGACAGTGCCCAGCCGTGCGCCAGCAGATGATGCGCCAACGCCACCGGCTGCGCATGCTGCATGTGCGTATACCCCGGCAGAACTGCGTCGCCGGCTTGGGCCGCTTTTTTCGCCAACGTCTCCTGCAACACCATCACAAGCCCAGCAGTCTGCGCCAAAGCGTCTTTAGTCCAGAGCCGCAGATCGGTTACGACTTGATCGTTGCGGCTGCGACCTGTGTGCATCTTTCGTCCAGCAGGTGTGACTTCTGAGACCCGCCGCTCGATGTGGGTGTGGATGTCTTCGTCACCGGCGGCTGATTTAAACCGCCCTTCAGCTAGCTCAGCAGCAATTTCTGCGCCGACCTGATCCAGGGCAGCGCAAATCTCATCGGCTTCGTCACCGGTGAGAATGCCGACCGACGCCAACATCTGCACATGTGCCCGCGAGCCGGCAATGTCTTGGGCGTACATGACCTTGTCGAAGCTCAAGCTGTCGCTTAAAGCACGCAAAGGCGCGGCCGCGTCACCGTCGAAACGTCCTTGCCACAAGGTCTCATCACTCATAAAGACCTCCCAACATGACCCCGTCGCTGCAGGCGTCGACATTCATTCCAGTATCCATAACTGGCATTCCAGGATTCATAACTGGCATTCCAGGATTCATAACTGGCCACCCCGTTTGCGGGCAAGGTTCCGTAGCCGCAACGCAGATAGGGCAATGAATCCGGTGGCGTCGCCCTGGTCATACGCACCCTCGTCGTCTTCGAACGTCACGATCTTCTCATCGAACAGCGAATCGTCAGAGCGTCGCCCGACAACGTCCACATTTCCCTTGTAGAGCTTGAGCCGCACCTCGCCGTTGACATGAGCCTGGCTGTGATCGATGGCGGCCTGCAGCATCGCCCGCTCGGGGCTCCACCAGTAGCCGTTGTAGATGAGCTTGGCATATTTGGGCATCAGCTCGTCCTTGAGATGGGCGACCTCACGGTCGATGGTGATGGACTCCATCGCCCGATGCGCCCGCAGCATGATCGTGCCGCCCGGGGTCTCATAAGCGCCGCGATTTTTCATACCGACGTAGCGGTTCTCGACGATGTC
>JAAXHB010000049.1 GCA_012271125.1 Actinomycetota bacterium
ATCCAAACCGCCGCCAACCACCGCGGCGCAGCATCCCCGTCACTTACTCCTTGCGCACAAACCTCACCATCACAATAAAAATCAACAAGAGGAAAATTAGCAAGAGCAGCAGAATTAGCTAGCTGCCCCCCCCCCGCGAGCCTCCTGCGCCCCCACCGGCACCACCACGCTGCTTAACATCACAACAGCAGCTACGCCCATAATCGACTTAAATCTCACAATAGACCTTCTTCAACGAACCTAGAGAAAAGATACCAACCAACCACATCCCCCACAATACCACCACCACTAAATGACAGGAGTTGGGGCGGGTAATCTGTGGGGGTGGGCGAGATCGAGAACACAGAAGCTGTTGTGGATGATCTAGAACGGATACTCGGTGACTTGAAAGCAGATTCAGACCCGGAAACGCTGTCCCGTCTAGAACAAGAGTTAGGCAAGCTGAGTGAGTCCAACGAGGGTGCCGACTAATACCGAAGCACCGCCTAGCTGGCAATTCCCTCCGGTAAGCACCGCCGATGACAACGGCTTGCTTGCCATAGGAGCAGACCTAGAACCCCAGACTCTGCTAGCGGCATACAGCCAAGGCATTTTCCCAATGCCTGTATCGGACGATTACATCGGCTGGTGGTCTCCCAATCCTCGTGGCGTGCTCGAGCTTGATCACCTAATCGTCCACCGCTCATTACGCCGCGCAATGCGACGCTTTGATGTCAGCGTCAACACTGCCTTTGCACAAGTCGTCGACGGCTGCGCCGATCCCAAACGACCTCAGGGCTGGATCGACGACCGCATGAGCGCCGCGTATGTCCGTCTCCATGAAATCGGACACGCCCACAGTGTGGAGGTCTGGCACCAAGGCGAGCTAGTCGGCGGTCTCTACGGAATTGCCATCGGTGGATTATTCGCTGCGGAATCCAAGTTTCACAAAATGAGCGACGCTTCCAAGGTCGCGCTTGTCGCTCTCGTCGAAGGATTGCGTGACGGCTACGACCGGCTGATCGATGCGCAATTCCCGACAACGCATCTGGGCACGCTCGGTATCACAGCCATTTCAGGTGAGGCATACCTCAAACGCATTGCTGAGGTAATGAATTCGCCGCTGCCAGCGTTCCTAACTCGCCCCTCCTAGCCGGCGTGTAATCAGCTCTTTAAGTCCAGCCTCCATAGGACTTTGGCTGATTCCATTCACGCCCCGAAAAACGCCATTGCGATGTCGGCACTACTACCGGTTTAAACAACTTCTCACATGCCGCGACAATCACTGCTCGTTGACGTTCTGTCGGCACCGGTTTAATTGAAACAACTTCAACGCTCATGACTGTTCAACGATCGCGATTTCTTAATGCTCACAGGTTCTTAATACTCACAGGGGGACGTTGCCGTGTTTGCGTTCAGGAATTTCCTCACGCTTGGAGCCCAGCATCCGCAACCCGGCGACGATCTTCATCCGGGTCTCAGCCGGTTCGACAACCTCATCAATGAACCCTCGCTCAGCTGCCACATACGGGTTCGCCAAACGTTGCGTGTAGTCCTCCACTAGCTCCTTGCGCCGCTTCTCAGGATCGGCAGCCTGAGCCAGTTCGGTGCGGTGTACGATCTCAACTGCACCTTGAGGGCCCATCACAGCGATCTCTGCCGATGGCCACGCAAAACTCAAATCCGATCCAACGCCCTTGGAATCCATTACCACATAAGCGCCACCATATGCCTTGCGTGTGATTAGCGAAATGCGCGGCACCGTCGCCTCACAATACGAGTACAGCAGCTTTGCCCCATGACGAATGATCCCACCGTGCTCTTGATCCACACCAGGCAAAAACCCCGGCACGTCAATAAATGTCACAAGCGGAATGTTGAACGCATCGCAGGTGCGCACAAACCGTGCCGCCTTTGATGCCGAGTCAATGTCCAATACACCGGCAAGCACCATCGGCTGATTGCCAACGATTCCGACGCTGCGTCCGTCAAAACGGGCAAACCCGCAGACAATGCTGCACGCCCATGAGGCGTGATATTCGAAGAAGTCGCCATCGTCGACAACTTCGGTGATGATCGAGCGCATGTCATAAGGCACATTGGCGCTATCAGGCAAAATCGTTTCGAGGTTCGGACAGAGACGCTCTGGGTCGTCGGTCGGGTTAACCGACGGCGGCGATTCAATGTTGTTTGGCGGCAAGAACGACAACAAGGTCTTCACATCGTCTAACACGTCGTGCTCGCTATCAGCTACAAATGTCGCAACCCCGGATTTGGTGCTGTGGCTCGCCGCTCCGCCTAGCTCCTCAAGCGTGACCTCTTCACCAGTGACGGTTTTGACCACGTCGGGACCGGTGATGAACATGTGCGACTTTTCACGCACCATGAAGATGAAATCAGTCATCGCCGGGCTATAAACCGCTCCACCGGCACACGGCCCGAGCACCACCGAGATCTGCGGAATAACTCCCGACGCAGCAACGTTGCGATGGAAAATTCCGCCGTATCCGTCGAGCGAGACGACGCCTTCTTGTATGCGAGCGCCGGCACCGTCGTTAAGGCCGATCATCGGTGCGCCGGTGGCTAGGGCGAGGTCCATGACCTTGTGCAGCTTCTCGGCAAACACCTCGCCAAGCGCTCCGCCCATCACCGTGAAATCTTGCGCAAAGACAAAAACTTTGCGCCCGTTGACGGTGCCCCAGCCTGTGATAACCCCATCGGTGTAAGGCCGATCCGTCAACCCCGCAGTGTGCGCCCTATGCCGGGTCAACATGTCTAGTTCGTGAAACGACCCCTCATCTAACAGATACTCAATGCGCTCGCGAGCGAGCAGCTTGCCCTTGTCATGTTGACGCTGAACAGCCCGCTCCGGTCCCGCTTGAAGAGCATCAGCACGCCGCTGTCGCAGCTCTTCGAGCTTTTCCGCCACCGACACATTCACGAGCTGTCAGACTACCGCTAGCCCTAGATCCAAAATATGCGGCTCCTGAGCCCGACATGGTCGAAACAACAACAGATCGCGTGAGTGGGCTGGCGAAGATAAAGGCCACAAACGCCACCCGAAATAGCGGTGTTTAGGCTGAGATTGTGGAGTTGCCGGTGATGCCGCCAGTGAAACCGATGCTGGCTAAGGCAGTCACAACGATCCCAGAAGGCAATTTCGCATACGAGCCAAAGTGGGACGGGTTCCGGGCGATTGTGTTTCGAGACGGCAACGAAGTCGCGCTCACGAGCCGCAACACCAAACCTTTGACCCGCTACTTCCCTGAACTAATGAAGCCGATAAAAGCATCTTTGCCTAAAAAGGTCGTATTGGACGGTGAGATAATTGTCCGCCGTCAGGATGCCCTGGGTTTCGACGACCTACAGCAGCGCATCCATCCGGCAGAGAGCCGCATTGAACGCCTCGCCGAAGAAACCCCAGCAGAGCTGGTGTTCTTTGACGCCTTAGCAGTTGGCAAGTCGAACTTGCTTGAGACGCCATTTGAGAAACGTCGTGAACACCTTGTCAAGCTCAGCTCAAAGTTGGCACCAGCGCTGCACCTGGAACCTTCGACGCTTGACCCGACAATTGCCAAGGATTGGCATAAGCGATTCGAAGGTGCCGGTTTAGACGGTCTCATCGCCAAACCCCTTGACGGCATTTACGAGCAAAACAAGCGAACCCAGCTCAAGATCAAGCACACTCGAACTTTGGACGTGGTCGTTGCCGGCTATCGCATGCACACCGACGGTGCTGGTGTCGGCTCGCTCGTTGTTGGACTTTATGACGCCGACCAACGACTCCATCACTGCGGTGTTGTCACAAGTTTCACCGCTGCAAAACGAGTCGCTCTGGTAGATGAGCTCGCCCCCTACGTATTGACCGACGACAGCACTCACCCGTGGGCGGACTGGATGAACCCTGCTGCCCACACCACAGGACAAGTCCTGCCTGGGACACCGAATCGCTGGTCAGGCCAACGTGATTCAGCACCGATGGTGCCGTTGCGTATTGAGCTGGTAGCCGAGGTCAAGTATGAGGCGATGCTTAACGGCAGGTTCCGTGGCGTGGCTCGCTTTGTGCGCTGGCGTGACGACCGAGACCCGGCTTCGTGTGGTTTTGATCAGGTTGAGGTGCCAACCCCGATCGGGCTTAGCGAGGTTCTTTCAGCAGTTGGCTAGCTCAGCGAGTCGATGTGCGCGCTCAGCCAACGCCTCTGCGTTAATTGCACGACACATTTTTTCCAAAGCCTCACTAGGGCCTGTCCAGCGCATCTTGTCGATGCTTGATGAGACCGGCGCGCTTGTGTCCACTGTTGCAATGTGGCGGTACAGCAGTGCTTCTTCCATTCGGCTTTGCAGGTTCTCGCACAGACCTTCGGCACCCCGAACCGTCACATCCCAATCGCCCTCAGAACTCGGAATCTCTTCAATATGGCCATATCTCGCCAACACCGTCGACGCGGACTTAGCACCCCAACCTGGAATGCCGGCAAACCCGTCGGCGCTGTCTCCCACCAACGCCAAATAATCGGGGATCGACTCCGGCGGCACACCAAACTTTTCGATTACCCCGTCATAGTCGTAGACGATTTCTCGACGACGGTCAAGCTGCACCACCCTGCCGTCTTCGGTAACGCATTGTGCCAAGTCCTTGTCGGGTGTACAGATCAGCACTTGTTCCACGTTTGGGTCTTGTTCGCCTAGAGCTGCTCCGGCTGCTAGCCCGTCATCGGCTTCGAAATAACACTGCGGCCAAACTTCAAATCCGGCGGCACTAAGCAACTCTTCCACTTCTACAAATTGCGCGAGCAAGTCCGGGTCAACCCCGCTGCCGTCCTTGTAGCTGTCAAGCAGCTCGTTTCGAAACGACTCAATCACATGGTCGGTGGCTATGCCGATGTGGGTGGCACCACCATCAACTAGGTCAAGGATCGTCTTGAGCACACCTCTTTGAGCACCATGGCGTGAATCACGGTTGAATTTCGCAAAATGAAAGCGAAAAAGCTCATAGGTGCCATCAACTAGATGAACCTTCACCTGCTCAGTCCCCTATGACAGCTTGTTCCACTTATTTGAGCTCTGCTTGTTCACCGCTCGACAACGACGTCACGTCAGTTTTCTTGGACTAGCTCAATCAAGGTTCCCAGCGCACCTTTTGGATGCACAAAGGCAATGGTCGTGCCACGACTCCCCGGGCGCGGTTCGGTGTCGATCAGGCGAGCACCAGCATCTTTGAGTTGCGTCAACGCCTGCTCGCAGCTGTCCACCCGATAGCCAACGTGATGCAAGCCCTCGCCACGTCGTTCAAGGAACTTCGCCACCGGCGATTCGTCGCTAGTTGGAGCGATCAGCTGGATATAGCTGTCAGCGACAGCTAGCAGTGCCTCTTGCACCCCATCGGATTCAACAACTTCACGATGGGTAACGCTCGCCCCGAAAGTGCTTTCGTAATAGTCAACCGCAGCATCTAGGTCATGAACAGCAATTGCCACATGGTCAATTTCGGTGAGCAGCACTATTTGACGCTACCCCTGAAGCATCAACGCATTCATACTGCGCCCGCGCAACTGCGTATCAGTCAGTTAGTCCTCGGCGACGGCTTGCCTGCCCGCTAGGGCTCGGCTCAAGGTCAACTCATCGGCGTATTCCAGGTCACCACCCACCGGCAGCCCACTCGCTATACGAGTCACAACTACATCTAGCGGCTTCAAATACTTGACCAGCAACGCCGCAGTCGCTTCACCCTCTAGGTTTGGATTAGTTGCCACGATCACTTCGCTGACCGACTCCTCGCTCACCCGTGTCATCAACTCCTTGAGCCGCAGCTGATCCACCCCAACTCCATCCACCGGACTAAACGCCCCCTGCAAAACGTGATAACGCCCGGTGAACTCGTGCGTTCGTTCAATCGCCATCACGTCCTGGGCGTCTTCTACCACGCAAACAAATTTTGTGTCTCGCTTTGGGTCTTGACAGACAACACACTCAGCCCCATGCTCAGAAAAATTGAAACACCGCGGACAGTAGGAAACGTTTGCCTTGGCTTCAGTTATGGCAGTAGCTAGTCGCTTGACTTCATCGGCGGGTGCTTTCAACAAAAAAAACGCCACCCGCTGCGCTGACTTTGGCCCAATCCCGGGTAAGCGTCCTAGCTGATCGATTAGCTCCTGTAAAGCGCTGGAGTAATGCAACGGTTAATGCGGCCGAGCAGCTTGAACAGGTCTGAGGACTAGGAGATTTGAATTATTAACGGCTACTGGGTGACAAAACGTGTGCCCGGAAAATGCCGCTGAACCATCTCTTCCACATGATCATTGTGTTCGTTAGGACCAGGCGGATGCGCCAGCTCTAGCAATTCTTCGCCACCTCCATCGCCCACATCAAGCGAAACCTCCAACACTTGCCCGGTCGCCGCAGCACCAGAACCGTTGCTTTCGACATTGTCATCGTCATTGCCATCGACGACATCTGCTTCTTCTGAACTTTCAGCCTTACCATCAACAACGTCATCGTCGATGACGACTTCAGCACCCACTTCGTCGACAACGTCTGCGGCCTCCGCCGATGTCTCCACAACGACATCTCCGGTGACAACATCGTCGGTGACGACATCTGCGACGTCTTTTTCATTCTTGGCAGAAACTGGCCCCTCCGTCACCAAAGTGCGCCACAGGTGTTGCAAGTCCTCCGGCGAGTGCTCACCCTTGGACGATGACAGAACCTCGCCTGCCGTGGCTATCACCGCATCGGATTCCATACCCAGATGTTCTTTTGCAAGTGCCACCACATGCTTTGCCGACTCCGGTACCAAGTCCGCTAGCGACTCATCGGACTCCTCTGGTGACTCCTCTACCTGCGCCGCCTTGACCTTTGCTTCTTCTACAGGTACTTCACCTACAGGCTCTTCATCATCTACAGGTACTTCACCTACAGGCTCTTCATCATCTACAGGTACTTCACCTACAGGCTCTTCATCATCTACAGCTTCCGGGGACTCTTCAACCTTTGGTTCTTCGACCTCACCCGATGACTCTTGCACCTCTTCACTAGTCCGATTACTTGGCGGCAATGTCACCTGCGACTTCTCAGGCGTACCGTCAACCCTCTTAGCCGATTCCGCAACTGCACTAGTTGCCCCGCCGGCGGCACTAGCTCGAAGCTCCTGGACCTGCTTCTCAAGCTGCGCTACCCTCTCAACCAAATCCGTACCGCCATCAGACTCAGGCGCACAAATCCTCACCAGTGCTACCTCAAGATCAACCCTCGGATCAGGCGACTGGCGCATGTCAACCAGTCCCTTGCCAATCAACTGCAACGCCGATGTCAACGCCGGTGGCGACAGTTGCGACGCCAACTCCTCGGCCCGCTGCTGCTGCGTATCCGACAACAATGACGGTGCCGAGTTCATGCGTATCAAAAAAGCATCCCGCAACCCCGCTAGCACCGTCTCGCCTATAACCCTCGGCGTGCGCCCCCGTGACACCGCATCACCCACCGCGGCCAACGCCGCCGCCGCATCTCCAGCCCCAATCGCCGCCAACACCGCATCGGTTGGCGCATCCAACGCCGTCAACGCCACCCCCGGCACCACCCCGTCCAACGCCGACAAGGTGTCACGTACCGAACCCGCACCCGCCGCCACGACCTGGGCGATTACGTCGTCGTCAACATCGAGCCCAGCGTCGCCAGCCACCTCACGCACATGGGCGGTCATCTCATCAGAACCCAGCAACGTCAACTCAAACACCTGACAACGACTGCGGATCGTCTGCGCTACCTTGTGCGGCTCCGTCGTAGCCATCACCCAAGTCACATGCTCAGGCGGCTCCTCCAAAGTCTTGAGCAATGCATTCTCAGCCCCCGAGGTCAACATGTGAACCTCGTCCAGCAAATACACCTTCGCCCGCCCCGGCGTCGCCAACCCGACCCGATCCAGCAGCGCCCGCATGTCGTCCACTTTGTTATTGGACGCCGCATCCAATTCATGCAGGTCAAAGGACTTGTTCTGCTCCACCGACACACACGACTCGCAGCTCCCGCACGGCTCGCCCTCGTCGCTCAAATCGGTGCAATTCAGTGCCTTGGCGAGCAGCCGAGCCATCGTTGTCTTGCCGGTGCCACGAGGCCCGTGCAGCAAATACGCATGCCCGACCGTGGCGTTGCGCACCGCCGTTTGAATCGCCTTGACCACATGCTGTTGGCCCTTGACCTCACCAAATTTCTTTGGCCGATAACGAAGGTAAAGCGCCTGACGGGTCATAGCCGCGACTTTAGCCAACAGCTATGACACGGAACCGATTCGTAGGGACGTTCATAGTGACATTAATGGTGACATTAATGACGACAACACCAGCGCCGACAACAGACCTGGACGCGAAACGCCCGCTTTAGGAAGTGACGGCCAGGCTGTCTGCGGCACCCAAACGACTCTGCTGAGAGCTGCTGTCTTCCGACCCTGACCCGGTTCACAGGCGCTTGTCGCACAGGACCCGGCCGCCACATCCCAAAACGGGCTAGCGCACATAAGGTTAGCCTTCACAAACCACGTCCACAAGACGTAACGGGAGGGTTGCCAGAGCGGCCGAATGGGCACGCTTGGAAAGCGTGTGAGGTGAGAGCCTCCGTGGGTTCAAATCCCACACCCTCCGCCACGTGAACGACGACCTGTCCTCGACTGAGCTCAACAACCCCGCGCCTTACCCCTCACCCTTCGACAATGCTGGATTCGACAGTGCTGGATTCGACAGTGCTGGATTAAACACTGCTGGATTCGACACCGCCACCAATCCTCCACCTCGAAACACCTGGCGCACCGCTGCTGCCCTAGCCGGCGTCGTCTTGGGACTAGTCGGAGTTCTTTGGATACTTGGCAACCTCGGTGACGATGCTCCCGATAACGATGCCCTAGATGACGACAACACCGGAATCGCCGGAGACGTCACCGACGACACGTCAAATAATGACGACGACAACAGCAGCGACAACAACATCTCCGCTGACAACGACGACGACAATGGCTTTGACGCCACAAGCATCAACGACGACACAATCGACGACCTCACCGGCGTCATCGAACTCTCCACTCCTATTGTCCACCAGCCACTACCAGCGAGCCTCGCCTACCTCAGCGACGATCATGTCGTCGTCTTAGACCTAACCCACCAAGGCACTAACTTCGGCCAAGCCCTCATCCCTATCGAAATCTCCGGCTCGATCGTCCCTCTCGGCGACTACACCCTGCTCAGCGACGGCAAGCGCACCGTCGCTCTTGGCCCTGACATCTCCCGAACCCGCCGCGGCGGCGACACCTTCGCCAGCGTCGAAACCAACACCATCGACCCAGAGCTCGAGCATCTCGCCACCTGGGAGCGACCCGACCTGAGCGCCTACCTGCTGGCATCGGATGCCCTGGTCGTGCCTGCCACATCGCCCTATTCGGACTACTGGGTCATCACCGACGCCGGCGATGTCATCGGTGAAGCAACCACCACCACAACCATCGACGACGACGGCTCCGTCATCATTGAAACCACCGAATCAACCACCCTCTCCTCGACCGCCGACAACAGCTACGACCTCGTCCACCCCGTGACCACCGGCACCCCGTCACTAACCGCCTGGGAGGTCGAGGGCTACGCCATGTTCGGCCCAGACCTCCCCGCCGGTGCCGAAATCATCATCACCACTGACCCGACGGTTGTCGTGATCGCCCCCACCGGACGCAGCTACCGGATCGGCTTCGAAACCTTCGAACAGATCAGCGACCATCGAGTGCTCGCATCCGGCCCGGGCGTGCAGGTCGAACAACGCTGCGACAGCACCCTGACCTGCGAACTCTTTCTTGTCCGAAGCAGCTCAACAAACCCAACTACCAGTTCAATTTCCATCGGTCAGCCTCTGCCTGCGGCATTTACCGAACACCTTGGCTTTGAACGCCTCGGACGCATCCACATTTCCAAAGATGGGCGCTGGATTCTCAACGACTCTCGCCCCGCCCGCCTCTACGACGTTGAAACCTCCGCCGTGCGAGGCATCCGCAACATCGGCAACAACCTTGCCGGAGGCAGCGCCCAGTGGATTTCATTACCAGCTAGCAACGACGGCTGCTCTCCCCAAGCAATCGCCTGGCTTGTTGCCGACGACATCGAAGTTACCGGTGCCGACTCCGGCGACAACTTCGACGGCAGCCAAACAGTGGCTATTCCCACCCTGCAGCTCGCCTGCCTGCCCACGACTCCTGGCAATGATGATACTAACGGGGACGGTATTGACGGGACCGACGCCGGCATCACCCAACGTGTTGAACCGATCCAGGTTCAAACTCCAATCCAGGTTCAAACCATCGCCAACCTGAACCCAGACCCCACACCAGGCTCCGCTTTCGCTCTAGTTACCCTCGCCCCCTAACCGGCTCATATCTTCATAAGTGCCTAAATGCACTACATAGTTCTTGAGAATTACTTTAGTTTGTCTCTATCTCTAACATATTTTGCAGCACTCTTAAGCACATTCGCATCATCCCTAAATCTACCCAGACCAGTGTTGCAGCTATCACAAATAAACTCACGAATATCGCCAGTGTGATGATCATGATCTGCAACTACCTTAGCAGTAACTCCAGCAATTGAACGCTTCTGACAGATCGGGCACTGGAAAGGTGAATGTTTCTTTGGACGCTCTTTTTCTTTCAGTTTTGCTTGCTTACTCTTAGGAGCTCGCTTATCAATGTCTGTACGACATCGTTGGCAACTTGGTCGCCGCAAAATGCCATGCTGATTTGTTTGATTAATAGCAAAGTTTGAAACAGACAGGAGACAGTGGCATATGTTACAGATTTTCCTATCGTGCTTATCACCTGTTAAAGATAAATCAATTGGTGATAAATATGTACTCGCTATCAAACGCACCTCGTTTGGACCGATTAACCACACCACTGCAGACGAATCTTGAATCTTTCTTATTCGTCCTACTGAGCATTCACTAAAGTGGTTTGAAGCTTCTGAAACTTACCATCAACTTCAAGCTGGCCCAGATTACGCGTACAAACTACCCAATCGCCCACCTTAATTGGGTCAGATGACCTGATACTCTTATCTTCTAGATTGTGTTTCACAAATAAAATCCACAACCTTATCCAAGTGCCATCTGTCTATCAGTTCCGTCATATTGTCCGAGTCTCTTGCGGGCAATATCAATATAATCAGAGGACATATCAACCCCAATATAATTCCTATTTGATAACAAGGCTGATTTGCACGTTGTCCCCGACCCGCACATAGGATCAAAAACTAGATCGCCAGGATTTGTCCACGATACAATATGGTCGTAAGCAAGTTTTTCAGGGAAAACCGCAGGGTGTTCAAATGCAATCTTGTCTTTAGTTGTACCACCAAAACCAACTGCATAAGACCAAATATTTGTTAGAGTCTTTTCTTTTTTCAATTCCTTGAGCACTTTATTATTCTTGGCATCTGGTCCCTTATTTTGAACAACCATCTCATGTCCATTTCTCACAGTAGGCTCTTTTAAAGGGTTGAAAGTTTTTGGGCTGCCTTTACTGAGAACAAACATATATTCATACGCATTTGTGTAGGCATTACTGCGCATAAATGGGGTATTCTTTTTCTGATAAATCATTACATCATGCATTGAAAACCCTATATCTTGAAAGTGAATACCCTGTCGAAAGCTTGACAAGCTGCGTCCTCCATTTATTCGGTCACCAACAACCCAAACCAGCACCCCACCAGGCTTAGTGACCTTCCACAAACCAGCCGCGATAGACTCAAAGTCAAACGAGTAACCATTGTAATTGCGCAAATCATCGTAGGGGGGCGAAGTTACCGTTAGGTCCACCCACTCATCTGGCATCTGGTTCATGAAACGAACACAGTCAGCAACGTAAAGCTCGTTTTCCACAATCTTGCGCGAACGGCGTTGACCTCTCGCTACACCCTCCATAGTCACTCCTTTAGACCGAACCATTAGCTGTTGTCGACTTGTTTAGGGTCGCGCACTGCCACAATGGACGGGGGTACGCACTCTCTTGGCCGGTCCACGCACTATGAGAATAGAGCATGACTTGATCGAGATGCAAGTTATCCTGTCTAAAAACGAACATACGTTCATATTAGTGGATAGGTATAGCAGAAGCTGACTTATCGATTTCCAAACAGGCTTAGGGCACTAACCCAACCCGACGGCAGAGGTTTATGGGGCGGCTAGTTCCGCTGTGCCAAACACCACCGAGAACCGCACACACCAAACCGCCACCGTTGAGTAGTGGCTCAGGTCAACGTCTCTGGGTATCTCATAGTTCTGCGAACCGCTGGTGCCCTTGAGGTCGCCAAGGTTGATGAAGTCGTTGTCCAGCTCACCAGTCGACGCATCCGGCGGCGCAGCACTTAAGTAAACGTCAAGATCAGGGCCGTTGTCGGTCTTGAAGTCGGAGTCAAAGCGCAAGAAACGCTGACCGGTTCCGTCACCTAACACCATCACAGTGCCTGCCGTCGGGTGACTGCGATCCATGAACTGTCCTTCGGCTTCGGTGGCGATCACAGGCTCAGGCGGTGCGGTCGTCGTTGACGGCTCCGGCTCAGCACCGTCATCACCCATATCGGCATCGTCCATATCGGTGACATCGGCGTTGCCCATATCACTATTAGTCATATCGTCGCCAGCCATATCGTCGGCACCAGACATACCGTCATCACCCATGTCGTCGCCAGCCATATCGTCGGCATCGTCCATCATCGCCATTTGGCTGTCAAACACCGGCATGGCTTCGTCGATGGGATCGTCAACGAAATAAAGGTGAAAAGCAAAGTAGCCAAATACCAGCCACAGCCCTACCGCGGCAAAAACAACACCCGTTGGAACCAGCCAAAGCCAATGGCGACGCAACCAAGCAAACATGGGTTCAGCCTACGCTTCAGCAGTGATGAGCACCCGCCATGTGACAAAGTTCACACGGACAAAGCCCCACACTCTGCCGGTAACAAAGCGCGCACAAAGTCTGTGATAAAGCGCACACGCAGTTTGTGATAAAGCGCACACGCAGTTTGGTATGAGTGCACTAGCGGTCTGGGTCGACGGCAAGCTCCACGACCCAGCCGATCCTCACTTTCGTGCCGACGACCATGGCATCGTCGTCGGCGACGGCGTGTTTGAAACCCTGCTTGTTATTCCCGGCCCCGCCGGCCCAACCGCTTTCGCCATCAGCCGCCACCTGCGCCGCCTCAAGACCTCAGCCGACGCTATGGGACTCGCCCTCACCCACTCCGACGACGAACTCCGCAATGCAATTGCGGTATGCCTGACGGCTGCCCCCGACGCCGGCGTCGCGCGGATCACCGTCACCAGCGGAGTCGGGCCGCTGAGTTCCAAGCGTGGCGGCGGTGCCACCCGCACCGCGGTTATGGTCTCAGCCCCGCCTCCACCGACCGAACCAGCCACCGCTGTGGTAACCGCTAGCGGTCGCCGCAACGAGCGTGGCCTTATGGTTGGCATTAAGTCAACGTCTTATGCCGAAAACGTTCTCGCTCTGCGTGCCGCTCACGAACAAGGTGCCAGTGAAGCGATCTTTGTAGATACCCAGGGTCGGGTGAGCGAAGGCACCGGCACCAACATTTTCTGGGTTGCTGACGGTGCCTTGTATACACCTTCATTTGATACCGGCTGTTTGGCAGGCATCACCCGTGAACTGATCCTCGAACACCTTGACGTCACCGAAGCTCATCTAGCCGGCGACGATTTCGCCCACGTTGAAGAAGCATTTCTAAGTTCCTCGATCCGCTGCGTCCAATCCATTGGCTCAATCAATGGCACCGCGCTTAGAACCGTCGACGGTGACATCACCCGCAAGGCAGCTGCTGTGATTGCTGACCTAATCGCCACCAATCCTGATCCTTAGCCCTAACCACACGCCACGATCTCGCCTACCCAATATTTCCATGACCGCCACCACATACGAACCAGCAGCCTTGATGACGCTCGCTCTAGAGCAAGCCCGACTCGCAGCTGAGCAGGGCGAAGTCCCCGTTGGCGCGGTCATCGCTCACGACGGCTCAGTCATCGCCACTGGTCACAACCTGCGCGAAACCAGCAACGACCCAACCGCCCACGCTGAGATAGTCGCCCTTCGCCAAGCCGCCCAATCCCTCAGCTCTTGGCGACTAGACGGCTGCGTCGTAGCCGTCACCCTTGAGCCATGCCCGATGTGCGCCGGCGCACTTCAAGCCGCTCGGGTTGCCAAGGTCATCTTCGGAGCAGCCGACCCAAAAGCCGGTGCCCTCGGCTCTCTATACAACCTCGGCACCGATCCCCGACTTAACCACGAGTTTGAAGTCGTGGCAGGCGTTATGGAAGCCGAATGCGGAGCACTGCTAAGCGACTTCTTCACCGCTCGCCGCACCTAAGCCGCCTATCACATGCCAAAATGGCCGGTGCCACAAGCCACATCACCTGACTGACCCACCCCTAGTCAAATCCTTACCAAACAGGTAAGGTATTCAGCGGAGAGTTGCCAGAGCGGACGAATGGGGCGGCCTCGAAAGCCGTTGTGGCCTCCGGGTCACCATGGGTTCAAATCCCATACTCTCCGCCAGCCACCACCTCCCCAAAACCAATCAATCCAATAAGGAGACCAAATGTCACTGCGCATCAATGACACCGCACCCGACTTCACCGCCGATACCACCGAAGGCAAAATCAGCTTTCACGACTGGATCGGCGACGGCTGGGCGCTGCTGTTTTCCCACCCCAAGGACTTCACTCCGGTCTGCACGACTGAACTCGGTGCCGTCGCCGGCCTGAAGTCAGAGTTCGCTGCCCGCAACTGCAAGATCATCGGCATAAGCGTCGACGGCGTCAGTGACCATCAGGGCTGGTCCGACGACATCGCCAAGGCAACCGGTAACGCTGTCAACTATCCCCTCATCGGCGACCCCGAACTCAACGTCGTCAAGCTCTATGACATGTTGCCAGCCGATGCCGGCGACACCTCCGAGGGTCGCACCGCAGCCGACAACGCCACCGCCCGCTCAGTGTTCATCATCGGCCCCGATAAGAAGATCAAGGCCACTCTCACCTATCCGATGACAACTGGTCGTAACTTTGCGGAGATCCTGCGGATGCTTGACTCGATTCAGCTAACCGCCAAAGAGCAAGTGGCGACGCCTGCAAACTGGAACCAGGGTGAGGATGTGATCATCGTCCCCGCTGTCTCCAACGAAGACGCCGCTGCGAAATACCCCGACGGCTGGGAGTCCCCTCTTCCCTACCTCCGCATCGTCAAACAACCCACCTAACCCTTACTGCGTTCGTGGCCTTTATCAGGGTTGAATATGCTCACGCTAAACGCGGTTGCGCGCATTCAACCCTGCCAGCCCACTCACGCGCTATGCCTACTCACACGTTGCTTGCCGAGCTCGCACAAACCCCCTGCTACTAGCTGAGGTTTATTCCGGCAGATTTCATGTCTGTTAGGGCGGCTTTGGTGGTGGAGGGGGCGACGCCGGCGCAGTAGTTGGTTAGCACGGTCGTGGCGAAGCCGGCTGCGACAGCGTCAAGGGCACTGGCTTTGACACAGTGATCGGTTGCGAGACCAACAATGTCGAGAGCGGTGACCTCACGGGTAAGAAGCCAATCTGTCAAAGACTGCTCATTTGCTTCGCCGTCAAATGCGGTGTAGCTGGCGGTGTGACGACCCTTTAGAAAAATCTCATCGAGAGCTACCTGAAGTGCCGGTGAGAACTTGGCACCTTCGGACTCGGCAACACAGTGAACCGGCCAAATCGTTTCAAAGTCAGGTTCAGATCCGGCAGGCGCAAAGTGCTCGCCGGGATCTATATGCCAGTCCTTACAAGCGACCACATAGTGGTAGGCACCGCCGGCACGGTCATAACCAACCCAGCTCGACAGCTCCGACGCCACCGCTGTGCCACCTTCAACGGCAAGTGAACCGCCTTCACAGAAATCACGCTGCACGTCAACAATGAGAAGAGCTTTGACCATCACATCTCCACAACCGTCCACAAGTAGTCGTGCGAAGGATATAAGTGGCGAAAATTATTTTGGCCAACCGACCCATTTTGTTTCAACCGCTGGAGCTCGCACCGGGGAAGGTTGACGATCTTCATCACGCAAACGCTCACGACGTTGAGAACAACGCTGCCGAGCTTCGGCAACTGACTCGCTATACATGACCTGACCTGCCGAAACTAGAGGCACCTGCGGTGTCAACGAATCAGCATTGACAGTCACCGACTCATTACTTGGCGCCTCCACACTTGCCAACGAAATCACTTCCGCCGCCCAGTTGCCATCAGCATCAACAGTGCGAGTGACATGTTTGCGCCCACCAACAGTGCTCTTGCCCAGCGACGACTTGCCGACTTCTTTCATTTTCGCTTCTTTAATATCCTCTGTCGAGCTATATGACGACTCAATAGCCACAAGCTTGTACACCAACGACGCTGTTGGATGACCTGAACCTGTGACCAAACGAGAGCCAATCATGTAAGTGTCAATCGGCGCACCTGCGGCCTCAAGCTCAGCCACCCGGAACTCATCCAAATCACACGACACAACTATCTGGCACCCTGTCGCCCCTAGTTCATCTAGCAACTCACGCACCGCAACACTGCCCTCACCCAAGTCGCCGCTATCGATCCGCACCGCACCAATATCGGTGCCGACAACATCAACAGCACGGCGCACGCCTTCCATCACATCAAAAGTGTCCACCAAAAACGTTGAATCTGCGCCTAAAGCGTCACGCTGAGCCGCAAAAGCTGACATCTCATCGTCGTGTGCCAACACAAACGCATGAGCAGTCGTCCCACCAGTTGGAATCCCCCAACGCCGACCCGCTTCAAGATTTGAAGTCTTATCA
>JAAXHB010000387.1 GCA_012271125.1 Actinomycetota bacterium
AGTGTGTGGGAAGAAATTCTTGGACCTGATGATTTTCTTGTTCGATCACGCAAGTCCCGCATCTTTTATCAGGGCAAGTTTTACGACTATCCACTTAATGCTTTCAATGCTCTAAAGAATCTGGGGCCGTTTGAGGCTGCCTTGTGTGTGTTGTCGTATTTGTGGGTGCGGGTCCAGCGTCCGGCGGATTTGGACTCCTTTGAGGGGTACACGGCGTCAAAGTTCGGCTGGCGGCTTTATCGCAAATTTTTTGAGTCATACACAGAAAAAGTTTGGGGCAAGCCACCGTCTGAGCTGAAAGCAGACTGGGCGGCGCAACGGATTAAGAACCTCAATCTCATGCGTGCGGTGCTTAACGCTTTAGTGCCTGCACGTTTGCGTGCGTTTCTTCCGTCACGAAATGATCGGGTGACGAGCCTGATTGACACTTTTCATTACCCTCGGCTTGGGCCTGGCATGATGTGGGAACGCTGTGCAGAGGTTGTCACCGACCAAGGTGCTCGGGTGTTGACGGATCATCGTGTTAAATCTTTGCAACGACAGGACAATCGCGTGGTCGCCGTCGTTGCTGATTCCAGAGATGGCAACCTGATTCATGAGTGCAGTTCGGTGATTTCGTCGATGCCCTTGTCGTCGTTGGTGCTAGCACTGGTGCCTGCTGCGCCCGATGAAGTGCTTGAGGCAGCTAGAGGGCTTGCCTATCGAGACTTCATCACCGTCGCAGTGGTTGTGCCTGCTGATACTGGTTTTGACGACAACTGGATTTACATCCACTCTCCAGAGGTGCGTGTGGGGCGGGTTCAGAACTTTCGCTCATGGTCGCCGCACATGATCCCTGATGAATCCAAGACTTGCCTTGGGTTGGAGTACTTCGTGTTTGAATCAGACGACCTTTGGAACGCAGGCGACGACGAGCTGATTGCTTTGGCAAAAAACGAGCTGGACGCACTGGGTTTGGTGAAGGCAGAGCTGGTGGAGAGTGGATGGGTAGTGCGTATGCCTAAGGCGTATCCGATGTATGACGAGCACTATCAAGAACGGGTTGCGGTTATGTGCGACTGGTTAGCTGAGTGTGCTTCAAACGTGTATCCGGTTGGGCGCAATGGGATGCATCGCTACAACAATCAGGATCATTCGATGTTTACGGCGATGCTTGCCGTCGACAATATTGTGCTGGAAACAACTCATGACATCTGGTCTGTCAACGTTGAGGCGGAATATCACGAGACCCGTTAGCAATGACAGCTTGGGCCGCTCAAAGCGTTATGAACAAAAAGTAACGGACGAAAAGTGGCGGGCAAAAAGTTGCGGGCGAAAAGTGGCTGACAGAAGTTGTAAGCAGAAATTGTAAATCTTGCGATCATGACCAGAACTTTGGACGACATTCGACGGTTGGCGCAACAAGCTGGCTTTGGGAGTATTCATATTCTCAGTTGGCGGGATTATTGCCATCCTGAGGCGGGTGGGTCAGAGCTTCATGCTCATCAAATTGCCAAGCTCTGGGCTGCCTCGGGAATCAATGTGACGTTTCGGACGTGTCGGTCGGCGGGTTTGCCTCGCGAGGAAATGCGTGACGGCTATCGGATTATTCGTCGTGGCAACAAGTTAAGCGTGTTCTTTCGGGCAGCCTTTGCTGAGGCCTTAGGGCGTGGCGGCAAGCATGGAGAAGTTGTTGACCGGCGGGGGGATGGGCAGGGTGATGGGCGGGGGGATGCGGTGGTTGAGATTTGGAACGGTGTGCCGTTTGGGACGCCACTATGGTGTCGACGCCCTGCTTGTGTGTGGATTCACTATCCACACACCGAGCTTTGGCATCACACGTTTGCGTTTAAGCCGCTAGCGGCTCTAGGCAAGTTTCTTGAACGCAGAGTGTTCGCACTCCCCTATCGCAATGTGCCGGTTGCGACTCTGTGTGAATCGTCGGCGACTCGGCTGGGTAAGGAGTTTCGTTTACGCAATGTGAGCGTTGCCGAGCCGGGGGTGGATTCAGTGTTTAGAAGACAGGAACCGAACAGCGGTGAGGGGCGAGCTGAAGTGCCGCTGCTGGTCGCGGTGGGACGACTTCGGTCATACAAGCGTTTTGATCGACTGATTCGCCTTGTTGATCGACTTAGGCGCGAGGGAACCGGTGTATGTCAAAACACTGAGCTGATGATCGTTGGAACAGGAGATCAGGCAGAACTGCTTAAGGAGTTGATTGATTCGCTTCAGGCGCAGGACTGGTGTCGGTTAGCCGGCAGCGTTGGCGGAGATTCGTTGGTTGCCTTGTATCAACAAGCGTGGCTGCTAGTCAGTGCGTCAATTAGTGAGGGGTGGGGTATGACTATCACCGAAGCTGCGGCATGTGGCACCCCCAGTGTTGTTTCAAATATCGACGGACATTGCGATGCTGTTGTGGCCGATGCTGATGTGGCCGATGCTGATGTGGACGGTGGATGGCTTTTTGAAGGCGACAATGATTTTGTGCGACTCGTGGCTGAGGTTTTGAACGACGACGACGCACGTCAACGCATGGGAGCGGCGGCACAAGACCGAGCAGCGACGCTTACATGGGAAAACACCGCCTACATGACTCTTGAACTTCTGGTCTTGAACTTCTAGGCAACCAGTCCAGTCAGTAGGAGTGGAGCAGACAATGTGGGAGGGGCGAAACACGCTAGATATGGGTGAAGGTTGAAATGTTCGAGGTAGGCAAAGCGTGAGGGCTTGGAGCGTGAGGGTTTGGAGATGGTTGTGGCGA
>JAAXHB010000388.1 GCA_012271125.1 Actinomycetota bacterium
TGACGTTGAGCGGTAGCGAGAGACTGGGTAGGTCTATCGGAAGAGATGAAACGCAGGCTCGAAGCGTTAAGCCGCTCTGGAGCAGAAAAAAGCTTTCCGACTGAGGCCCGTTAGTAGCCGGCGGTGACGTCGACTAGGCCGACTAGGGGGTCGCCGGCGAGCCAACGGCGCACATTTTCTTCGACTCGGCTAGCGATGAGCGGCAGACCCATTTCGGGGGTGTTGCCGATGTGTGGTGTGATGATGCAGTTGTCGAACTGCCAGAGCTCTGATGAGTCAGGCAGCGGTTCGGGGTCGGTCACGTCTAGGACTGCGCCGGCAATGTCGCCGTTGCGCAGGGCATCTTCTAGAGCGACATGGTTGACATGTCCGCCTCTGCCGACATTGACAAGCCAAGCGGTGTTTGGCATGGCTGAAAGGACATCTGCGTTGATGATGTGATGGGTTTCGGGGGTAAGTGAAAGCGCGACGACTACGGCGTCGGCGTTTGAAACTGCCGAAAGCAGATCGTCTTGAGTCACAGTGCGGGTTGCTCCCGGAAACGGCTCAGCTGAGAGGCGCACCACAGTGACCTGAGTGTTCCAAGGCTCAAGTAGGCGCATCAGGGCTTGGGTGATTCCGCCGCCGCCGAGCACGGTGAGGTTGGCACCTAAGAGGTTTCGTCCGGTTTGAGCGGCCCAAGTTTTTGACTGGGTGAACAGGTAGAAGTCTCGCAAGCCGGTCAGCAGCGCGGCGATTATCCATTCGGCAACGGGTTCGGCGTAGGTGCCCTTGCCGCAGGTCCAGATGCGGTCATGATCAAGATGGTCTAGGAACGGTTCGATGCCGGCGTAGGGGAGCTGCACCCATTTGACGTTTGGGGCTGCGGCGATTGTTTCTGGGTAAAGGTCGGGGGCGGATGGGTCGGCCCACATGAGAGCCGACGCTTGGGCGAGGTCGTCGACGATGGTGCCTCCGGCTTTTGTGACGGCGTCAACGAAGGTTTGATACATGGCTGGTTTGGTGGCTGGTGCCACGGCAATGTTGTTTACCACGGCAATGTTGTGTAGCGGCGCTGCAGTAAGTGTCGTCACAGAAGGCGTCGTTGTCGAGATGCGGTTAGCGCAGGGCGGCAAAGCCGGGCGTGATGACGTCGTCAATAATCGCCTGTATCTCATCGATGTCTAGGAAGCTGGCTTTCATGGCGTTGGTCGTCATCGTTTCAAGATCATCTAAGCCGTAGTCGAAGGCTTGAACTAAGGCATCGAATTCTGAGCTAAGCGTTACGTCGGACATGAGACGGTTGTCGGTGTTGACCGACACGTTGAATCCGGTTTGCCACAGCAGGTCAAAGGGATGGTCGCCAACGTTGTCGCATATGCCGGTATGAACGTTGGAGGTGGGGCACACCTCTAGGGGGATTTGACCTTCGAGCACGAACTTCGCAGTTTTGCCAAGCCGCCATTTCGTGTC
>JAAXHB010000389.1 GCA_012271125.1 Actinomycetota bacterium
CTGGGTATAGGTAATGTGCGGCAACCGAGTCCGAATAGCCAAAGTCATCTCATCTTCAGCACGAGCAACATTGAATCGACAAGCCCGTGCCACCGTGCGAGCCATAACACTGCGACCGCGAGTGTGTTGACCTATCCCAAGCACCCGTGCCGCATCGCCCAGGTTCAGCTCCACAGACTCTGAACTGATGTACTCAACGTCTCGTGCGGAGTCTTGCAACATGCTCAGCTCATCCAAAGCATCGGCACATATACGCAAAAACCAGGTAGTTGTCGGTCCTAAAACGCTCAACCAAAACTGCTCGGCATAAGAAGACCGAGGATCATGCCCATATGAGTCCAAAAAACTCTCCCGCCAGGTCACCAACTTCACCGACTCCAACCTGCCAAGCGCCTCCGGCACCGGCTCCCACAACAACTCAGGCTCAAGATTGTCCATAACGCCCCCTTCAAACTAGGCAACCCTTACCATACAGCAAACATCATAAAACAACACATTATTATTAGGAAATCCTTTTAAAGCTCCCTCAACCCTCAGAAACATTCAAATAGCACAACCTAATTCTTGATAAGCACAGCTCAACGTAAATCCTTACCAGTTTGGTAAGGTTTAGTCATGCCCACATTTCGTGAACTGCTAAAACAAGCTCGAGCTTCCATCAAGGAGGTCGACACAGCCGAAGGCGAACGACTTCTAGCCGACGGCTGGACGCTGCTCGACGTGCGTGAACCAGATGAATACGAACAAGGAGCAATCGGTGACTCGGTTCACATCCCCAGAGGCACACTCGAATCCAGCATCGAAACTCGCATCACCGACCGCGCCACACCAATCGTTGCAATGTGCGCTGGGGGAGTGCGCTCAGCTTTCGCCGCCGCCACCCTCGCCGAGCTTGGCTACAGCAACGTCGTCTCCATGGACGGCGGCTTTAACCAATGGAAAGACGAAGGACGCACCTGGCAGCGCCCCCGCCCCCTCCCCGCCGAACAACGCAACCGCTACTCTCGCCATTTGCTCGTCCCCGAAG
>JAAXHB010000390.1 GCA_012271125.1 Actinomycetota bacterium
TGTGGTGTAGATGATTCGGAGTGGGTTGGTGACGGTTGCGCCGTCATCGAGACTGAAGCGGATCATGTTGGTGGACTCGTTGACGAAGGCTGCGGCGGGGCCGCTGATGATGCGTAAGCCTGCGCAGTCATCGGCGCAGCTGTCGTTGCCGAGAACGTTGATGTCTCGTTCGGCGATTGCGTCGGTGCCGCTGCGGGGTACGAAGACGGAGTCTGCGGCGAGAGCGTCTGAACCGGTGAAGTCGATTGTTACTTCTGCGTGGTCGGAATCGTTGCCGCCGTCGTTGGCGGTGCCGTAGGTGAAGGACTCAGCATCGTTGTTTGAGTTGGCATCTTCGGGCAAGGTGTAGGTGATAGTGCCGTCTTGGTTCAGCGCGGCGGAACCGGCGCTTGGCTGGCTGGCGATTGCGACGCCTTGACAGCGGGCACCGCAGCCGTCGTTGGCGATGACGTCGATGATGAGGGTGACCTCTTCGGCACCGCGGCGGATGACCGTGCGAGAGTCGTCAACGAGGGTGTCTCTGTTGGCGGGACCGATGACGACGTTGATCGTGCCGTGGGTGCCATCGGCTCGTGAGGCAGCCGTGGTGTAGTTGAAGGAGGCGACATCTTCTGAGGTGACGCCAGCGGGGATTGCGTACGCCAGACCGTCACGGGTGAAGAATGCCGAGCCGACTGCGGGCTGTGAGCTGATTTCAACGCCGGCGCAGTCGTCGGTGCAGAAGTCATTGCCGGTGACAGCGAAGGGAGCTGTGGCTGCGGCAGCGGTGCCGGAGCGTGGCAGGAAGATGTTGTCGGTGACGAGTGCGTCTGAGGTGGTGAAGGTGACCGTGACAGTGGCGTTGGCGCCGCTTTCGGAGCCGTCGGTGAAGTAGGTGAAGGAATCGCCGGTGACATCAGCGGCGACGTTTTCGTTGATCTGGTAGACGATGGAGCCGTCGACAGCGGAAGTGGCGATGCCGTAGGCGGGACGGTTGGCGATGGTGATGCCGGTGCAGCCGGATTCGCAGTCGTCGTTGGCGGTGACGTCGATGCGGATCTCGTCGCGGCCAGTGCCTCCGGCGCGGTGGGCAGTGGCGTTGTCGTTAATGAGGGTGTCGACGGTGGCGGCGGAGTCGGTGAGGGTGACGAGCACGGTGCCATGGTCGGTGGCGTCGTCTACGCCGGTGACGGAGTAGGTGAAGGTGATGGGCTCAGTTGTGGTGACGTTGTCGCCGATTTGGTAGGTGATTGTGCCGTTGGTTTGTGGGGTTGCGGTGCCGACAGCGGGTGGGGATTCGAGCGAGACGGTGCCGCAGTCGCCGGCGCATTCGTCGTTGGCTAAGACATTGATGGTGGCGGAGGCTTGTGCTGTGCCGGTGCGGTCGATGAAGGCGTAGTCGGCATTGAGGCGAGGCATGTTGGTGAAGCTGACCGTAACGGTGGCGTTGGTTGTGTCTTGAGTTGTGGTGTAGGCGAAGGTGGCGTCGTCGGTTGTGATGGCGTCGTCGGTGCTGACCGAGTAGGTGATGGTGCCGTCAGGGTTCAAGGTGGCGGTGCCAACGGACGGGTTGGAGCTGAGAGCGAGGCCGACACATTGGGCACCGCAGCCGTCGTTGTCGAGAATGGAGATGGTGACGCTGGCTTCGCTTTGGCCTCGTCGGGTTAGGGAGGCGGTGTCGTCGGCGAGGCTGTCGACACCGGTTGAGGCGATACGTACGGTGGCGGTGGCGTAGTTGGCGGTGGCGTAGTTGGCGGCAGCGCTGGCGGTGTTGGCGGTGGCGTAGGTGAAGCTAAGCGGGTTGGTGACGGTTGCGCCGTCGGCAACGGTGATGACAAGGGCGCTGCCGTCGTCTTTGGTGGTGATAGTTGCGCCGGCGGGCTGGGTAATGGCGCGCAGTCCTTCGCAGGTGGCGGTGCAGACGTCATTGCGGGTGACGTCGAGATCGTAGGTGAGGGCGTCGGTGCCGGTGCGCGGGGCGAAGAGCTGGTCGCTGACGAGGTAGTCCATGCCGGTGATAGTGATGGTGCCCGTTGCGGGGGCTTCGGCGTTGGTGGTGGTGTAGGTGAAGGTTTGGGTGAGGTTGTCGAGCGGGGCGCGGTCGGCGAGAGTCCACTTGAAGGTGTTGCCTTCTTTAGTGACCCTGCCGGAGCTGGTCTGGTTGAGGATGCGCAGGCCGGCGCAGTAGGCACCGCAGACGTCGTTGTCTAGGACATCGAAGGTGGCTTCGATTGCGGTATCGCCAAGGCGGGAGACGTCGGCTGTGTCGTCAGAGAGGACGTCGGTGGCGTCAATAGTGAGGGTGACGGTTGCTTTGGTCGGGGCGGTGGCGTCAGTGGTGTAGGTGAAGGTTTGGGTGTTGGAGTGTGGGAGGACGTCTTCGGCGAGGCGGTAGCTGATGGTTTCGTCACGGGTGTTGACGATGACATTGCCGTCGGCGGGGTCGTCGACGATGCGCAGGCCGGTGCAGAGCGAGTAGCAGATGTCGTTTTCGAGGACATTTAGTTCGGTGTCGATGGCGTCGAGGCCGGAGCGTGGGATGGAAGGAGCGTCGTTGGCGAGGTTGTCGGGCTTAGTTGTGACATTAAAACTGAGGGTGGCTGAGCCGGAGCTTGAAGAGGTGTTGTAGACGATGTTGACCGGGTCTGACGGGGTCTGGCGTGCGGGGATTTCGTAGTTGATCCTTGTTCCGGCAGCGTTGATGGTGGCGGTGCCGTTGTTGCCGCTGGGGCCGGAGACGATACGTGCACCGATGCAGCCGTTGCCGCAGTCGTCGTTAGTGAAGACATCGAAAGCACCGCGGTAAACGTCGCGCTGATCGCCTCGCTCGACGCTGCCCCAGTCGTCGTCATTTAAGACGTCAGTGCCGTTGATGGTGACATTGACGGTTCCGTCAGCGGTGGAACCGCCGGTGAAGTAATCGAACGACAAGACGTTGGTGCCGACAGGGAGTTCCTCATTCTGGTTGAGCGAGAAGGTGACCTGGCGGTCGTTGTGGCTGGTGACGACTCGGCCGGCTGCTGGTTGGGTGCGGATACGCAGGTTCGGGCAATGGGCACCGCACTCGTCGTTGGCGAGGACGTCGATGGGGATTTGAATTGGAACGAGGCCGGCACGCTCCCCTGTGACATTGTCGGTAATGAGGAGGTCGGTTGCGTTGATGTTGAAGGTGACCGTGGCGGGTTGCAAGGCTTCGGCGGTGGTGTATTGGAAGCGGATGGTGTTGCTAGAGGGGAGCACGCCGCGGGAGAGGGTGTAGGTGATCTTGTTGTTGCGGACCCGCAAGCGTCCGTCGGCGGCGTCGATGTCGGTGCTGACGGCGAGGCCGGTGCAGAGGCCGCCGCACTCGTCGTTGGCGAGAACGTCGATTTCGTAGCTGACCGCGGCGAGGCCGATGCGCAAGGTGGCGTCACGGTCATTGTTCAAGACGTCGGTGCCGTTGATGGTGATGAGGGCGGTGGCGTCGGACTCGGAATTATCGGTGCGGTAGGTCAAGGAGAGGTCATTAGTGGAAGCGACCACGCCCTGGGCGAGGGTGAAGCGGATCTTGTCGCCGTCAACGTAGGCGGCACCGTTGCTTGGCGGGATCACGATGCGCAGGTTTTGGCAGCCGGCACCGCATTCGTCGTTCTCTATGGCGGGGATGGTGATGAGAACAGGGGCGAGACCACGGCGGGATTGTTGTTTGACATCGTCGACGAGGACGTCGGAGGCGGTGATTTCGATGGTGACGGTGGCAGGGTTGGAGGTGCCGTCGGTGATGTATTGGAAGGTGACAGTGTCGGGTGCGGAGGTGCCTTGGGCGATGGCGTAGGTGATGGAGTTGTTGTTATTGACGGTGGCGGTGCCGACGGCGGGTTGGGTGCGGATGCGGAGGTTCTCGCAGTCGGCGTGGCAGTCGTCGTTGCGTAGGACGTTGATGGTGCGTGAAAGCGCCTCGAGGCCGGAGCGGTCGATCTCGGCGCTGTTGTCCTCGAGGACGTCGAAGGTGCCAGTCTTGACGAGGACGGTGGCGAAGGCGTCAGAGCCGGCGGTGGTGTAGGCGAAGGTGGTGTTGTCGGGCACCTGGACGCCTTCGAGGAGGTCGTATTCGATGGTCTTGTCTTCGTTGATGGCGGTGGTGCCGGTTGCGGGTTGGGTGATGATGATGTCTTCGCAGCCGGCAGTGCAGTGGTCGTTGCGCAGGATTCGCACGTCATGGGTGACGGCTTCGGTGCCGGTGCGGTTGACTTCGGCGATGTCGTCGAAGAGGTCATCTTTGGGGGTGACGGTGACTGTGGCGGTGGCGGGGATGGAGGTGCCGTCGGTGATGTATTGGAAGGTGATCCTGTCTGGTGTGGTGACGCCTTGGGCGACCTCGTATTCGATGGTGTTGTCCTGTTGGATGTCGACGGTGCCGACAGCGGGTGGGGTGTGGATGGCGACGTTTTGGCAGTTGGCGCGGCAGTCGTCATTGTTTAAGACGTTGATGCGAACGTTGGCGGGGCGCAGGCCGATGCGGGGCATCGGCATGATGTCGTCGATGAGGATGTCGAAGGTGCCGATGTTGACCGTGACGGTGGCGGGGGCGAGGGCGTTGTTTGTGGTGTAGCCGAAGGTGACCGGCGAGGTGGCGGCTTGACCAGCGGCGAGGGCGTAGGTGATGGTGCCGTCTTGGTTCAGGTTGGTTGCGCCGACCGATGGGGTGGGGGTGATGCTCAGGCCTTGGCAGCCGGCGCCGCATTCGTCATTCGCGGTCGGGTCGAAGGTGACCGAAGCGGGTGCGGTGCCGTTGCGGTTGAGTTCGACCTGGTCTGCGCCGAGGAGGTCTTTGGCGGAGACGGTGATGGTGACGAGGGCGCTAGAGACGGTGCCTCGTGTGGTGTAGCGG
>JAAXHB010000050.1 GCA_012271125.1 Actinomycetota bacterium
GTTAATGACGACGACTTCAGCGGCGCGCTTTTCGACGACTCCAACCTCATCCCGCAGTCAGCCGACGGCGTAGCCCTCAACGACAACGACTTCAAAAACGACATTATGGACGACGACATCGACCTAAGCGCCACCGTCACAGCCGACAATCTTGCTACTTACGACCTTACCGATGACGACCTCGCTGCTCTCCAAGTCGACGAAACCGGCACCGAAAGCGCACCTAATTCTTTGGACGAATACTTTGTAGACATCTTCGCCGAGCCCCAATTTGATCCTTCAATCAACTTCTTGACACCTTATGATCTCGGCACTTTCGCCACCCTCGACGAAGCCCTTGACACCCTCACCGAACTACACACCTACGGAGAAACCTCCGATGACGCTGAACTATCGCAACTGCGTACCAGCCCATTCCTCAGCCCAGAGGAAATCTGTCTCGACCCCCTAACAGATGCCATCTTTAATTTGAACGCCACCCCGCTCGGCACCTTCACCGCCACAATCACCAGCATCACCCAAGCCGAACCGCAACTGGTCTCCTTTATCAGCGGCTGGGCACACGCCAACTCCCAGGTTCTGGTCTATGCCAGAGCGCCGGAGTGCGAAGTCAACACCGCATCACTGCCCAACCTCGGCCTCTAACAGCTACAAACCGCTAGCAGCAGCCTCGGTAGGCTCAAAGTGCTATGTCGCCCAAAAAACCAACCACTGAGGGCGAATCCTCCGATAAAGACTCTGCGAATAAAGAATCCGCTGATAAAACTCAGGCCAAGCTGAACGCCGACGACTGGCCCGCCGGCATAGCCGACCGCATCGTCGACACCATCGCCACGGTCCGCACCAACACCACCGACCGTGTCATCACCGCAGTCCGAGCCATCGTCTATGGTCTCGTCGCCGGCGTTGCCCTAATCGCGCTCATTGTCCTGTTAACCATCACGTTGGTGCGCCTCGCCGATGCCTACCTCCCCATCGGTGCGGGTGTCGGCTCCGCAACATGGGCAGCACACGGCTTCATCGGCCTACTCATCACAATCCTGTCGCTCGGCATCTGGAAAGCACGCTCCTCCACCACCCGCCCCATCAAGATCGCACTAATTCTTGACCTGCTGCTCATCGCCGGTGTCGTCGCCTACGGCGTCACCAACACCTACCTCTAACCCCCACACGCTTCCGAGCTACCCAACGAACTAAGACCGGTAACGATTAGCCCAGATGACCATTAGAGACGTCACCATCATCGGCTCCGGTCCCGCCGGACTAACCGCCGCCATCTACACCGCCCGAGCCAACCTCAACCCTCTCGTCATTGAAGGCGAACCCAGCTCCACCAGCGACCAGCCCGGCGGTCAGCTCATGCTCACCACCGACGTCGAGAACTACCCCGGCTTCCCCAGCGGCATCATGGGCCCCGAGTTGATGATGGGCCTTCGTGAACAAGCCACCCGCTTCGGTGCCGAGATCAAGACCGAAAAAGTCACCAAAGTTGACCTCTCTAAACCACCCTTTGGCATCTGGACCGGCAACAACGACGACAACAACGCTGGCCCCACCTACCAAAGCAAAAGCGTGATCGTGGCAACCGGTGCCAAGTCCCTCCTGCTCAATCTCGACCGTGAGGTGGAGCTAATAGGCCACGGCGTCTCCACCTGTGCGACATGTGACGGTTTCTTCTTCCGCGATGCCAACATTGCCGTCATCGGCGGCGGCGACTCCGCCATGGAAGAGGCACTGTTTTTAACCCGCTTCGCCGCAAGCGTCACCATCATCCACCGCCGCGACGAGCTGCGTGCCTCCAAGATCATGGCAGCCCGAGCCGAAGCCTCAGACAAGATCAACTTCCGCTTCAACACTGTTGTCACTGAATATCTCGGCGACGACGCCCTCTCAGGCCTGCGCCTCCAAGACACCCAAACCGGCGAAGAGTCAATCCTTGACGTCACCGGCTGCTTTGTCGCCATCGGACACAGCCCCAACACTGCCCTCTTCGAGGGACAGCTCCCTCTCAAACCAAACGGCTACCTGATCACCAACCCCGACTCCTCGACCACAGAAGTTCCCGGCGTGTTCGCCTGCGGCGACGTCCAGGACGACTACTACCGCCAAGCCGTCACCGCCGCCGGCTCAGGCTGCATGGCAGCTATCGACGCCGAGCGCTACCTCGAATCTTTGTAGACTGATCGAACACTCCCATTTGAAAGGACATACAATGTCAGGAGCAACCATTACATTATCTGAAGCAACCTTTGACGAGCAGGTCAACGGCTCAGAGCTTCCCGTTCTCGTGGACTTTTGGGCGGACTGGTGCGGCCCATGCAAGCAGATTGCTCCCATCCTTGAAGAGATCGCCGCCGAAAAAGCCGACAGCCTCACAGTCGCCAAGCTCAACGTCGACGAAGCCCAAGGTATCGCCCAGCGCTACGGCGTGATGAGCATCCCCACCCTGATCCTTTTCGACGAGGGTGCCCCCGTCAAGCAAATCGTTGGTGCCAAACCCAAGGCATCCCTGCTCGAAGAGATCGCTGATTTCATTTCGGTCTGACCACCTCTAGCTCAACCTTTTCCTAACCGCTCACCTCCAAGCTCACCGTCGGCGCTCAACTAACATCGTGTCCGCGTGAGCAGCCAGGTCAGCCTCCAAGACACCCACACTCCCCTACTGCTCCGCCGCGGTGACGAATCCGCCGCTGTCCTAGATATCCAGCAACGACTCACCTCCGCCGGCTACGACACCGGCACCGAGCGCGGCACCTTCGGCGAAGCAACCGAAACCGCGGTCCGTGCCTTCCAAACCGAGCGAGGCATTGCTATTGATGGCATTTGCGGACCCGACACCTGGGAGGAACTCACCCGTGCCGGCTACCAGCTAGGCGACCGAAATCTTTACATGCGCTCACCAATGATGACCGGCGACGATGTCCTCACACTCCAAGAACACCTCGGCAAACTCGGCTTCAACCCCATCTACCACGACGGCATCTTCGGCGAACGCACCCACAAGGCACTCCAAGATTTCCAGCGCGACTCCGGCATCGACGCCGACGGCGTCGCCGGTTACGCAACAGTTGAAGCTCTAGTAAACCTCAGCCGCGACCTCGACACCGACAGCCGCTCGGTCGCCGAAATGCTGGAAGCCGAAAAACTGCGCAACCAGCCACCCGAGGTGCGCGGCCGCAAGATCGTGGTCGGCATCACCGGCGCCTCCCAAGTCATTTCTCAAGCCCTCGCTCGCCATCTACGCGAAGCCGGTGCCGAAGTCCTACAACACGCAACCATCGACGCCGGCCAGCAAGCCCATCTCTCCAACGAATGGGACAGCGACGCTTACATTGGAATAGCTATAGTTTCAGAGGATTTTAGTATTTCTTATTATAAAACAGCTGGATTTGAATCCGTTGGCGGCAAGGCACTCGCCGACCACTGCGTCACTGCTCTCAAGGATTTAACCGACCAGGGTCAGCTCTCAAGCTGCCCTGAGCCCAAAGGAATGCGCCTGTCAATACTGCGCTCAACCCGTATGCCAGCAGTCTGGTGCCGCCTCGGTCCACCCGAGGAGGTCGTCACCCGTTCTTCTGAAATCGCCGAAGCACTCAGCGTTGGAGTTGTCACCTGGTGCGCAAACCCCGTCCCCACCTAAATCAACTGCGCCGCTTTTGTTGAACTTGCCGGGCTCGCAGCTATCGGCAACTTTTAATTGAGGGTTTTAGTTGAGGGCTTTGTAAATCCGCTCTAGATCAGCCACATCGGCGAAGTGGATCGTTAAGCGCCCCGCCTTGCGGCTCAACTTCACCGACACCTTGGTATCGAAACGCTTAGCAAACAGCTCTTCAAGCTCAAGTATTGCTGCTTGAGATTCCGGCGACGGTTCGGTCTTCTCCTTTTCCCCACCCGATGAAGGTGTGAACTCACCCTCTTGATAGTCAGCAATCCTGGTCTCAGTCTCTCGCACGCTCAGGCCTTCTTGCACAACCATGTCGGCTAGTTCGTCACGCACATCGTCACCCTCAACCGCCAACAATGCTCGGCCATGGCCAGCTGAAAGCTGCCCTTCAATCATCAAACGCTGCACCCGCGCCGGCAGGTTCAACAAACGAATCGTGTTCGCAATCGCTGAGCGTGACCTGCCAACTTTTTGGGCTACATCACCCTGGTTCATGCCAAAGTCATCCATCAATTGACGATAGGCAGCAGCCTCTTCTAACGGATTCAGGTCTTGTCGGTGGAGGTTCTCAACCACCGCAACTTCTAGAGACTCTTGATCTTCGGATTGTCTCACCAGCGCAGGCATAATCGTCAGTCCAGCTCGTTGTGCTGCCCGCCAACGCCGCTCACCGGCGATTATCTCATAACCTTGAGCAATCTGGCGCACAACAATCGGTTGAATTACACCAATTGACTTAATTGAGTCCGCTAACGACCCCAGCATTTCCTCATCAAAATGAGACCTAGGCTGATTTCGGTTTGGAACAATATGTGAAATGTCAATCTCTTGAAGGGGTGACGCAATATCTGCCCCGGTTGTTCCAAGAGGAACAAGGTTGCCAAGCTCGCCAAGGCCTTTTCCTAACCCACTAGGACGCGCCATCAATAATCTCCTTTGCTAGCTCTCGAAACACCTTAGTGCTTCGAGAATCTGGGTCATAAACAGTTATTGGCTGGCCATGTGATGGGGCTTCGCTTAATCTCACAGCCCTTGGAACATAGGCCTCGCATACCTTTTCACCGAAATGTCGTCGCACATCTTCGGCAACCTCTCTAGAAAGCTTGGTGCGAGCGTCATACATGCCAATAATGACTGCTGTGAGTTCCAGCACTGGATTTAAGCTCATCCGCACCTGTCGGATCATGTGAGAAAGCTGCTCAACACCTTCTAGCGCAAGATATTCCGCCTGAATTGGTACCACAACACCAGTTGCTGCAGTCATCGCATTAACGGTGAGCAGTCCAAGTGCTGGAGGACAGTCAATCATGATTACGTCGTATTCACTGCGTACTTGATGAATCGCTTGTTGAAGCTGGCGTTCGCGGCTGAGCATGTTCATAAGCCCCATCTCAGCATTCGCCAAATTCCTGCCAGATGGCGCAACGTGGAGGTTCTTGAACGCTGTGGGTTCAATAATGTCCTCGATCTGGATATCGGAAACCAATACGTTGTAAATTGAGGTGTCTAGTTGTCTTGCCTCAACTCCAACAGCGGTTGTGGCATTGAACTGCGGATCAAGGTCAATGATCAGTGTGCGAAGATTCATCTCAGCAAAACACGCCGACAGGCTCACGGTGGTTGTGGTCTTGCCTACCCCACCCTTTTGATTCGTTACTGCTAATACCTTCGCCCCACCAGGACTTGGCATGGGTTGAATCGGAAATCCATAACCAGGAGCACCATCACTGGTCGTGCCCTGACTACCTCCCGCAAAGCCTGTAGCCCCCTGCCCCCCAACACTGTGACCTGGAGCCTGGCTGTCTGGCACTTGACCCGGAGCTGTTGGCATACCCTCGGTCTCCACCTCACCCACCGCTTCTTCTACCGCCAGTTTTGCTTGCGCCGATGTTTTGGCCGCCGAAGTTTTGACCAATGCCCTACTCTCGCTTTCGGATCGTGCGACAAATCGGCACAAATCTGCCTGGAATAACGCTTGTACGCCATCCTGTGCCCGTATCGTCGCTTACCTTCCCGCAGACCCTACAGGTAGTTCCTTGACTTGCAACCCCAATTTCCAAATACCACTAATGAAATTACCCACCCACTGAAGCCGCTATTTCGCCCAAAACACCTAGATGTAGTTCAACCACCTGCTCCACGTGAAACACCCCCTCCCACCCATGAGTTTCAACGAACCCGTGTCGCTTGTAAGCTCAACTATGGTTCAAGCGTCTCAAGTCACTCGTATCGCCGCGCTAGCACTAGTCGGCTTGCTTGTCACGAGCTGTGGTCAAGAACCAGTTGATTCAATTGCCGGCGACGATCGTGACGTTGACTTACCCACTAGTCAAGAGACCGACAACGACTCTGGCAATTCCCGCAGCAATGGCGGACTGGTCAATTCTGTAGAAATTGTCTCATCAGAAGACCCAACTCTTGACCATTCTGAAGACCCGCTCGACAGCAACCCTGAAAGTCTTCAAACTGAAGAAAGTTCTATTGTAGATACTGTCCCCACCCCGACGACAACACCCACAACTACTGTTGTGACAACCACCGTTCCGGTGTCCATAGAAACGGCATCCCTAGATGTTGCGTGCCCCACTACCAGCTTCCCAACAGTAACCTTCCCCACCGACAACTGCTAAACGTAGCCTGTTTCACATGAAACACTTACGATTTCAGCACTACACTCACCCTGAAATGAGTCGTAAACCAAAAGTCCTAAAGGTCTCTGCCACTAACAACGCCTCGCCTTACCTTAAATCAAATAGTCGAATAACGCAACAAGAGTCTGCGCAAGGCTTCGCCAAATCACTTACCCGCGGTGACATCCTAGAGCGAATCCGAGCACTCTCTAACGAAACGCTCCGGGTCTCGGACTGCCTCGAAGCGAACGAATCTTCTCAAAGGATTCTTCGACTACTCGCAGCGTCCGAAGTTCGAACCCAGTTCGCTCGAAACGAAATCCGAACCGAAACCGAAGAGCTAAAGAACTTAGCTCAATCTTCGGGGGGCGGGATGGGGAATTCCGCTAATGAAGAACTCGAAGAGCTAGCAGACTCAATACTCGAACTTCTAAATCGGCTCGCTCAACTTGATAAAACTTGAATTCGCCTGTTTCACGTGAAACACCAACCAAACCTGCGCTACACTCCACAACAGTGACTTCCAAGCCAAACATCCGTATCGAAGCTACAGAGTCGAGCGCAAGCCCGAAAGCGGAAGTACTCAGAACTACCAATCGCACTACAGGAACCTCGATCCGCAAAAGCATCAGAGCACTCGCTGTCGAAATCATCGATAAGAGCCGAAAGGACAGAGTCCAAGTCTTAGCCTTGGAAATCATCCGAGTTCTCGACTCGGACGGAACGAACTTTGAACTCTTCAAAGCTGTTTCGAACTTTGTTTCTGCCACTAATAATCCCGCATTCCGAGAGAGCGAAACAATGACTGCTCGCACCGAACTCCTGGAGTTCTATAGACGGATTCCAATTTGACTCCGTATCCTGTAAAATGCCCACTAAGTTCCAACTGGCATGACCACCTACGACGCGTTTAGATCGGTCAACACTCGAGATGAAATCCTGGGTCAAATCCAAAAACTCACAAACGCTATAATCGAGAAACGCGAGTATACGAACTCCGCTCGGCGAATACGTCAACTACTCGCAGCGTCCGAAGTTAGAACTCGCTTAGCCCGTAACGAGATCCTGAAGTAGAATCAATTCTCAGAGGCAGAAGGCCGTGGCCTTGGGATTCGGACTACGAAACCCTAAAACCTGCCAAAAGTATCCTTAACATGCTCAATAAACTTGATCAAATCGACAAGGGCTCAACAAAACTGCCTAACCGTTTCACGTGAAACATTAGCCCAGAAGGGGAGTGCGTTTTCTGACTGATGCGCTGCGGGGTAGCTGGTTCGGCATTACAGAAACGCGTTCGACGGCTGCAAACTGACCCGTATCAACCTCCCAGGACGTTCGAAGCTCGCAGCCTGTCAAGGATTTTAGGTTGGAACGACCCCACTCGGCTCGTGTGTCATCAGATACCGACGTAACCAGCGACGCCCCAACCTTCAACAACAGCAACCCACATTCAGCTAACTCCGAAACCGTTCCAAACAACCTTGCGACGCCGCCGTCAAATCCACCTTGGTTTGCTTGAGCGAAATCATCTAGGCGGGCATGCTCAACAGCCACTCGTTTCTCTAACCTCAAACGTTGCACTGCGATTTCAGCAATATCACAACGTTTGAGGCTTGAATCCACCAGCGTCCAACGTGTCTGAGGTAACTGCAACGCCAACAAAATCCCTGGCACGCCAACACCAGAGCCCATATCTACAAGATTCAAGTCCTCAGCATCTCTCCAGACAGATAAAACAAACCCTTTGGCGTGCTCATACAGCTCTTTAACCGATACATCCCCCAGCGCACCTACCTTGCGAGCCGGCAACCACGCATCTTCCAAAACCCTCAGGGCACTCTGTATGTCATCAGATCGAGCGTGCATAACTGAAGCATAAAGAGTTGGACTAGCGGGGTTGCTTGTGAGCAGGGGTGAAGTTGGAAAGTTTTTTCTGTGACGTTGAGCGGTAGCGAGAGACTGGGTAGGTCTGTCGAAAGAGAAGGAACGCAGGCTCGAAGCGTTAAGCCGCTCTGGAGCAGAAAAAAGCTTTTCAACTGAAGCCCGTCAAGGTTAGGTAGGGGCGATTACCACGTAGCGGTGGGGTTCCGTGTCTTCACTGCGTGTAACAACGCCGTCAATGTCGGCTGCCGTATAGTGAATAACACGCCTATCGCTCAGCATCATCGGCTCAAAACTAACCTCTTCGCCAGTTTCAAGCACTTGAGCAGCCATTTCATTGGTGAATTTCACCAATGCACTCTCACGACGCTCCCTAAATCCGCCAATATCCATACGAATACGGCCTTCATGAATAGTTCCACCAGAGCGCTGCAAGACGGTTCTAGCAAGCTCATCAATGGCGTTGGCGGTCAGTCCCCGAGGTCCGACCAACACACCTAGCTCGTCATCACCAGTCTGACTATGTGCCTCGATACGAATGATGCGGGTGTCTCGATCTGTGCGCACCTCGTTTCTCGTGAAAACAAGTGACACATCAACGATTTCAGCCAAACCCGCCACAAAAGACTCTGCCAAGCTTGCCTGATCTTCTAACGACATATCAGGCCGCTCAGATTCTTCGTTGCTCACTGCTCGCTCCCTTCTTCGAGAATCGTCTCTACGGGAATTACCTCTACTGGAATTGTCCCCACGCGAATTATCGTGGCTACCATTCCTAGAACGACCTCGAGGCGCATTCCGCGAGCCGTTTCGAGACCCATTGTGTGATTCACGCTCGGCACCAGCATCACGCCGGTTCGAACCCCGATCTCGACTGCCATTTCGGTCACCAGAGCCGTTGCTTGCCCGGTCATACGAACGGCTGTTGTTGCGCTTACGGCCTCTGCCACGCTCAATTCTCGGACGTACTGGGGTAGGGCGAATCCGTGCTCGGATTCGAGCCTCTTCTTTGACACGACCGAACATGCCGGTCTTGCCTTCGGAAATGACTTCTATGTCCGCATCGGATTCATCTACGCCAAGCTCGTCTAATGCTAATTCTTTTGCGTTATCGAGAGACTCCGCAGCTATTTCTATCCATTCCATTTGAACTCCTAAATTCAAAAAAGGCACGAATACACAACGTGTGCTGAGTGGCTTCGTTGCCAACTCTGTTCGCACACGTGCTCATCGCCGTTTCCTTTTGTTCTTGCTTCGATTTGGTACCGAATGCTTTGCCTTGGTACCACTGGTTGTGGTGCGCCCACTCGGAGCACGACCACGAGACGGTGCCTTGCCCGAGCGTCCAGCGCTCGAAGCACGTTTGGCACCTTGCTGACCTTTTGAAGGCTGACCTCCTGAGGGTTGACCCTTTGAGGACTGCCCTCGTGAAGGTGCAGCAGCATGAGGTGAACCGCCACCTCGTTTAGGCGCTTTAGGCCTAGTTGACTTTGTAGAGGAACTAGACGACCCCTTGCCTAGTTCCTTCTGTCCTTTACCCAGTTCTTTAGGCGAATCATCAGACTTGTCGCCTGACTTCCGCTGTTGAGCTACCTGTGCTCCTAAAGAACCTTCCTTAGAATACAAAGACCTTGTTATGTAACCCTGTTGACCTATGCGGAACAACGCGGAAATAATGAAATAAACAACCACCGCAGCCGGAATCGTGTACGAAATAATCGGCAAAAAGTACGGGATCAGCTTCATGATCGTTTGCTGCGTTGGATTGATAGCCGCCGCACTGGATTGACGACGCTGAATCTGATGCTGTTGAAAAAGCCCAGTAATCAACACCAACAACATCATGAACAAGTAGGGGAGTGCGGTAACAATCCCTTCAGACATGGCATCACCGGCAGTCCTTGAAAGGTCAACACCCCAAGACACCATCTCGGTTTTACCGCTCAGGCTCTTGTATAACTCAGAGCTATGCGACACAAAGTCAGGGTCAAAGTCCAAATCTCTACCAACTACAGGCGTCGCCATGTAGTCCCTTGATCCACCACCAGCACCGTTTGCATAACGTTGAACGGTGAAACCCAATTGCGTACCAATGTCGGTTGCACGTCTCGTCAATCCCCGAACGACCTGATAAATCACCAAAAACAACGGTGCCTGCACAAGCAACGGCAAGCATCCACCCAATGGGTTCATACCATGTTCCTTGTAAAACTCCATAGATGCCTCGTTCATCGCCTGGCGATCACCACGGTGCTTTTGTTGAATCTTCTTAAGCTCAGGTGCCAACAGCTGCATTTGCAGCATCGAGCGTGTGCCCTTCATTGTCAACGGTGTCACCACCGTCATCGCAATCAAAGTCAAGAAAATGATTGCCATGCCATAGGAAGGCCAAAGATCGTAGAACCAGGCCAGCAGCCAGGTCATCACGTTAAATAGAGGATCAAACAAGTTAGCCATTGCCTGCTCCGCAATCCTTGCTGTAACTCAACTCGGTTTCACGTGAAACTTCTACAATTGGCAATTCTCCAACAAACTGGTCTCCAACAAACTGGCTACCAACGAGCTTGCTCTGAATAGCGTCTTCTGAACCGGGGACTGGATCCCACCCCATCGATCCCAACGGATGACAACGACACAACCGTCGTACAGTCAGCCAGCTGCCCTTTGCGGTGCCATGTAGTTCCAATGCTTCAAGCGCATAACTAGAACATGTTGGCATATATCGACACACTGGCGGAAACGCAGCACTTACGTACTGGTATCCACGAATCATCGTGTGAATCACAGTTGTTGATAACTTCATCTTATTTTTACTAATTTTGTAACTGATTTAAAGGCTTTTTCCACTAAATTGCTCAGTTGAGAATGCGAGAAATCTTCCAACGACTGGAACGCACCAACGATGTACCCCCCAGGTGCCAACTCATCAGAATGGGCAAGATCTTGCAAAATCGCTTTCAATCTACGCCGAACTCGATTCCGCACTACGGCTGAACCAACAGACTTTGGCACCACATAAGCAACCGCCACCTCATTCATATCGTTTGCAGGCATATCGTTTGCAGGCAAATATGTCACACGCAGAGGTCCACTTCGCGTCGAATACCCATGAGTGCGCACTTGCTCGAGCCTGCTCCTACCAGACAACGACGTCAAACCAGTCACCTTTCTAAATGACTCCGTAGGTGCTGTCATCAAAGCGGAGACGCGGGTTGCTGAAGCGTTGGGCATTGCCATGAGAGACAAGGCGGAATCCGCCTCTTGCGAATCTAGGAAATCTCAGGCGGATAGATGGGCCCGGCCACGGCGGCGGCGTGCTCGTATCACGGCACGACCTCCTCGTGTGCGCATCCGGACCCTAAATCCATGTGTTTTCTTGCGTTTTCTGTTGTTTGGTTGAAAAGTGCGTTTCATTGTTCCTCCAAGCCCACCCGGGCCGTTGTCATCCTGACTCTCGACTCCCTTGAACTAACTCTCTTAGTCGGAAGCCTTACCTTGCTGCTTGTCTTAGTTAATGCCTGTTCTGTTAATGCTTGTCCTGCGGTCTGCTTTCTGCGGTGTCTTTGAGCGAGACTTATCTCCGCTTCAGAGAACTTGCCTAAGGCTACGCGCTCTCACCCCCATTTCCACCCACCCCAGATACATACCCAAACACTTACCGCACACCTTGCCCAAGACCCACCACGACACTCAGCACACACCCCACCCAAAGCCCCGATAAAACGTTGGTGACAGAAAAAGCTCTCCAAGCGAGACCCGTCCGGGTGGACGTGAGTGGGCTGGCAGGGTTGAATGCGCGCAACGCTTGCGTGAGCACATTCAAGTCTGATAAAGGCCAACTCACACAGCAACGGCTAAACGCACAAGCTGCCCGACGCCCACCACACATTCAAGGCCGCTCAAGGCCACGAACGCAGTTTCAGATTAGGCGCAAGGTGAGTGAGAGTAGAGGGTTTGGCCGGTAGGGCTACTGAGTTTCTTACATTTGTGTAGTTTCAAAGGTGCATTTTTGACCTGACCTGCGATTTTTAAGAGAGACGTTTTTACGGTTTGCGCTAGGTGTGCGCTAAGTGTTCTACTAATCGCCACGAGCACGATCAAAACGCCAGCGAGCCACCAGCCTCGGCTCCACACAATTGGCAAAGATCAGCTCACCCAAACGTCCGCCCCGCAGGTTGTGTTTACAACTTGTTAATTTCGAGAGCAGCGATGCCATCTAGTAGCAACACGATTCAAGTAACCGACACTGAATCGACCTTTGATAATCATCTAACCGACCTTGACCAGGCTCGCGACATCTGGAATCAATGCTCGCAGCGCATCAGAAATGAAGTAAGCGACACCGCCTGGACTACTACCTTTTGTTTTGCACAGGCTATTTCTTTTGAACTTAACTCGCTAACAATTGCGGTTCCAACCCAGTTGCACAAGAAAAGAATTGAGCAGAGTTTTCATTCGCTTGTGACACAGGCGCTCACTGAGACAGTGCCCGGAGCACAACTTTTGGTAGAAGTCGGACAAGATGAACAGGGCTCTGCGGAGACCGGTACTACCGACAAACATCGGTCAGCTCCCAATCCGACAGACTCCGCTTCTGATGCGCCCGCGATCACAGGCCAGACAGCAGGCACCCATCCTGCGGTGCCGGACATCCCACCGGCTCGAACCAGGTCAACACGCTCAACAGGCACTACAAGCAACTTTGCCACGCAAGACACCAAGGCTTACGTGACTATGCACCACAAGGCGTTTCAGTTCCATATGCCTGAGGACAAGATTCTGCAAGGCAAGCCCTTGTCGAGGTTTACGTTTAGTAAATTCATCTCGAGCACATCCAACGACTTCACCCACGCCGCAGCCCGTCTCATCGCCGAAGAACCTAACTCTCGCTATAACCCGCTATTCATCTACAGCAAGGTCGGCCTCGGCAAGACCCACCTGTTACTGGCTATTGCTCAAGCTGCTGTCCGTAAGCATCCAAAAGGCCAGGTCATGTTGCTCACAACAGAGCGTTTTCTGAATGAAATGGTCATTTCTATGCGGACTAAACAAACAGATACATTCAGGGCAAAGTACCGCCAGTGCAACTATTTGCTGCTTGACGACGTTCAATTTATGGAAAATCGTGATGGGTTACAAAATGAAATCTTCCATACTTTTAATGACATGATCGACAATGGCGGCCAAATAGTCTTTGCATCTGACAGGCCACCAGAAAAAATAGCTGCGCTAGAAGACAGGCTTCGTAGCCGCTTTAGATCAGGTCTAATGACCGACATTCAACCACCAGATTTCGCTACAAGATTAGCAATACTTCAACTTGAAGCTGAAGCAACTGGTATAAATATTTCTAACCCTGTATTAGATTTTATTGCCGAAAACATAACCAGTTCTGTGCGTGATCTTCAAGGCGCACTTAATAAAGTCGTTGCCTACACCGAGCTAACCGACAAGGCCTGCACCCTCACAACAGCCCAGGACCTGCTCTGTGACGTCATCCGTCTCAGTGCCCCAGCAACCATCACACTTGAACGGGTGCTCGAAGCTGCTACCGAGCTCTTCGGCGTCGAACTAGACCAGCTCAAGGGCAAGACCCGAAGCGAGCCCATCGTCACCTTGCGTCACATCACTATGTACGTCGCACGCATGGAGACTGATCTATCGTTCCCAGCCATCGGCAGAGAGTTCGGCAAGGATCACAGCACCATCTTGCATGCCGTATCAAAGATCGAAGAGGAAATGAAAAAGAAGTCAGAAGCCGCTGCCAAGGTCAACAAGCTGCGGGACTACCTTCGGAACTAATCATGAATCGAACCTCCTCACCCCAAGGCGTCTTAATCCAACTGTCGGCTCACGCCTTCACAGCTTGTGGACAACTGCTGGAACAGTTGTCAGCAACCTGGCATCATCTGCTCACTTCTCGACGCACCCAGCAACGTCGTCCAAGACAACTTGTGAAAGCCGTGGAACAACGGTGGACAAGATTTCGTTACAAGGCAACGCCATCGAGTAGTTTTCCCCAATTCACAGCCCCTACTACCACTACTAATTTTTTAAATAAAACAAACTGAACAAGTAGCCCCAAACACGCAGCCAACCCGAAAGGACCAACCAATGAAATTCAAATGTGATCGCTCCAGCCTTCTGCGAGTTGTCTCAGCAGCAGGTCGTGCTGTCTCTACACGAACCACGATGGGACCCGCATTGACAGGTCTTCGTTTTGTCCTCGACAAAGACGAACTAACCGTCACCGGCAGCGACCTCGATATGACCATCACTATGCGCACCGAGGTGGCTGGTGGTGAATCAGGCCAGGCGCTGATTCCGGCCAAGCTGCTCGGTGATGTTGTGCGGGTCTTTCCCGAAGGTGCCCTCGAGATTGAGGTCTCCGACAAGGATGCGGTTGTCAAGTCCGGCAAAGCCAACTTCAAGATTCGAGTTCTCTCGGTTGATGACTGGCCAACGATTCCAACTCTCGGCGATGGTGGTGACGTCACAACGTCACAAATCGACGCTGAAGAACTACAAGGCGCACTGGAACAGGTTGTCGACACTGCCGAGGACATGCCCCCAGCTGATGACGAATCAGACAAGGCCAAGGTCACGACCTCAGTTCAAGCCGACGCAGCCCTTCTCGGCGACGCCTTGGATCAGGCAACTCGAGCTGCGTCGACAGATGAGACCCGACCGTTGTTAACCGGCGTGTTGATGGCAGCCCAAGACGATGGCTTGCGCATGGTCGCAACCGACTCATATCGACTAGCCATGCGCGACCTTGGTGGATCGTCACTTCTTGCCGATGACAAAAGCGTGCTCATCCCCAGCCGTGCCCTCAAGGAACTACGGCGTGAAATCGGCGACTCCAAAGAGGTCACCCTTCGCCTGTCGGAACGCACCGCCGAGTTCAGCGTCGAGTCGATGACCCTGAGCGTGCGCCTAATCGAGGGCACGTATCCCAACTACGAGCGTCTGATCCCCGAGTCCTACAACAATGTGCTCGAGATTGACCGCGAAGAGTTCCTTGAGGCTGCACGACGCATGCGCTTGCTCACAGCAACCACAAATAACACCCCAATTGAGCTGGTTATGAGCGAAGGCAGCGTCGAGCTCAAGGTCGAAGCCAAAGATGTCGGTTCGGCATCGGAGTCAATAGCTGCGGACTACAAGGGCGAGGAGATGTCGATTGCGTTCAACGCTGCGTACCTCACTGACGGCCTTGAGATCACCAGCGCCGAGAAGATCAGACTCGAGAGCACTGATCCGCTCAAGCCAGCGGTCATGCGTCCCGTCGATGACAAGAGCTTCTTGTATCTGTTAATGCCGGTGAGGGTCACCTAGCCAGAGTTTCAGCGCCGCACTTAAGACGTGACGTCGTTCATTTAGCGGTCGCTGTGTCAGATGCAGGTTCGGTCTCTAGAGCTATTTGACTTTCGTAATTACGCCCAGGCACAAATCGAGTTCCATCCCGGGCTGACCCTGCTGACCGGTGCCAACGGCCAGGGCAAAACAAACCTGATCGAAGCCGTTGGCTTCGCAAGCGGAACCGGCTCAATACGTGGTGCCATCGACAAATCCATGGTCAAAGACGGCTGCGATGCCGCAGTTATTCGCTGCGAAACCCTGGTTGAAAGTCGTGACTGTTTGATTGAGGCACGAGTGCAGGCATCTGGTCGAAACCAGATACAGCTAAACCGGCAACGCATCACCCGTCTAGGTGACCTGCGTGAGGCACTAACAACAACAGTCTTCTCTCCCGACGATCTGGAAATCATCAAGGCTGGGCCTGTCCTGCGTCGCGACTGGATCGATGAGGCCTGCCAATCGGTAGACCCAACCCCGCAACGATCCGAGCTTTTTACAAGCCTGGAACGAATTCTTCGCCAACGCAATACCTTGCTACGACAAATCTCAGGAAGACTTGACGACACAACCACCACTACTTTGGATGTTTGGGACGCTCAGCTCAGCGAGGTCGGTGACCAAATCCGCCAAATTCGAACCGAAACCCTCAGCAGCCTTGAGCCATACCTACAACAGAACTACGCATCGCTAGCCACTGCTGGCGCACAAGTTGAGTTGCGTTATGAGTCCTCCTGGGATGACGAACCACTTGCCGCTGCTTTATTGAAAGCTCGCCAAGACGACGTTCGTCGCGCCGCCACAACCATCGGCCCGCATCGAGACGACGTTGTGATCATGCTCAACGGACTACCCGCCCGCACGCACGCATCTCAAGGCGAGCAACGCAGCCTCGCGCTTGCCCTTCGTCTCGCAACCGATGCCGAGGTGCGCGCCAGTCGCAACATCAATCCGGTACTTCTTCTAGATGACGTCTTCTCAGAACTAGACCCACAGCGTGCCCAAGGGCTCCTCGATGCCCTGCCGTCGAGTCAGTGCATCGTCACCACCGCATCACAAGTTCCCGCCGATGCCGTCATCGACCAAAGCTGGCAAATCACCGCCGGCACAATTACCCCGGCGTCACCGATGTCGTCAACTTCGCCGGTCGTGGCGTCGATGTCATCGTCGCCATCGTCATCAACCTTGTCTCGCACATGACGTCCCGTACATGATGTCCCTTACATAATGTCATCGTCGGAATACCACCCGGTACGCATCGGCGAGCTGTTGCCATCGCTACTAAAACGCCTCGGCAAACCGCCTGTTCCGGTGCTGCAGGCTGTCTTCGGCAAGTGGCACGAAATAGTTGGCGAAACCCTCGGAGATGAAATAGCACAGAACTGCACGCCAGTTGCTATAGAATCAGATAAACTAATCGTCTCCGCGAGCAACTCGGCATGGGCTGACGAGCTTCGCTGGAACCAAGCTCAAGTCCTAGAAAAACTGAGCGAAATCACTAAGGGCCACCACCTAAAAGGCCTTATAATGAGGGTAGAGCCACATCGTGGATCGGGTGCCAAAACACCGCCTCCCAGGTAGCTCGATAACCCACCCGAATCGGGCTGTTTTTGCGGCCTGCATCAAACATTTCGGACGGTGAAAACACGATGAAAATTATGGCGAAAATACTGGAAAAAATATGCCCGAAGGCAGCTCAATAATGTGGCGAATGATGTGGCGCAGCGCACTGCCACAAGCGCGGGCATAAGCATGGCACTAGCAGCCGAGAGCCCCTCTTATGAGGCTCATGACATCACCGTTCTCGAGGGGCTCGAAGCCGTCCGAGCCCTGCCAAGCATGTACATCGGCTCTCGTGGCCCGACCGGGCTGCATCACCTCGTTTGGGAGGTCGTCGACAACGCCGTCGACGAGTCCATGGCCGGGCACTGCACCCAGATCGATGTCGCCCTCCATGCCGACGGCTCCTGCGAAGTTTCCGACAACGGCCGTGGCATCCCTGTTGAGCCTCACCCCGACCATGACAACATCCCCGCTGCCACCCTGGTGATGACCGTGCTGCACGCCGGCGGCAAGTTCGGCGGCTCCGGCTACTCCATCTCAGGCGGACTTCACGGTGTGGGCGTGTCGGTGGTTAACGCCTTGTCGACCCGCCTTGAAGCCGAGATCGACCGCAACGGCGAGCACCACCGCATGACCTTCATAAGCGGTGGCGAAATCGAAGAACCGTTAGCGGTAACCGGCCCCGCCCCGACCAGCAGCGGCGGCGAACCACGATCAGGCACCAGCGTGCGTTTCTGGCCCGACCCGGCCATATTCGAAGAGATCACCTTCCGCTATCAGACCCTCGTCGAGCGCTTGCAGATGATGGCGTTTTTGAACCGAGGTCTGACCATCACCGTCACCGACCTGCGCGAACGTGAAGACGGAAGCCCCATGCCTGAGCCGAAGTCCTTCTGCTATGAGCAAGGCATCATCGATTATGTCAGTCACCTCAACACCACAAAAGACCCGCTGTTTACGACCGTTGGTTACTTCAAAGATGAAGAGGTCATCGACGGCCAGCCCCACGAGGTCGAGGTCGCGTTCCAGTGGAACACCGGCTTCGCAGCTGACGGCGTCCATAGCTTTGCTAATGGCATCGCCACCACCGAAGGCGGCACCCACGAGCAGGGATTTCGAGCTGCGTTAACTACCTCGGTCAACAACTACGCACGTGACAAAACCCTACTCAAGCCCAGCAACGACGCCCTGCAAGGCACCGACATTCGTGAAGGCCTGACTGCGATTATCAGCGCCCGCCTCGGTGCGCCACAGTTCGAAGGCCAGACCAAAACCAAGCTCGGCAACACCTCAATGCGCTCGATGGTGCAGCGCGCCACCAACGCCGCACTAAAGGACTGGCTCGAAGAGCACCCAGCTGAGGCACGCAAGCTCACCATGAAGGCAATTTCTGCGGCACAGGCTCGTGAGGCAGCCGCACGTGCTCGTTCGGAGATTCAGGCCAAGTCGCTGCTGTCGGGTGCGGGCATGCCCGACAAGCTCAAGGATTGCTCTGCCACCGACGCCATCCGCCGTGAGCTGTTCATCGTCGAGGGTGACTCCGCTGGTGGCTCGGCTGTTCGGGCTCGTAACCCCGAGACCCAGGCCGTGTTGCCGATCCGGGGCAAGATTTTGAACGTCGAACGCTCCCGAGTGGATCGCATGCTCAAAAACAATGAGATCAAAGCGCTCATCACCGCCATCGGCGCTGGTTTTGGTGCCGGAGCTGAGCGAAACGGCTCGTCTGTAAATGGTGCTGTTATTGACAACGTCGACAGTAATGCTTCTGATGTTGACGACGACATGAGCGACGCTAGTGACGTCGCCATTAACGACAACGGGAATGACAACGGTGATGACGTCAACACTGCCGACAACGGAACTGCCGGCAACGGTTCTGGCAACAACGGTTCCAGCAGCAGCGAATCCGGCTTTGACCTTTCAAAGATTCGCTATCACAAGGTCATAATCCTCGCCGACGCCGACGTCGACGGCAGTCACATTCGCACACTGCTCTTGACTTTCTTCTTCCGCCAAATGCGTGAACTAATCGAAAACGGTCATGTGTATGTCGCCCAGCCGCCGTTGTATTCCACCAAGGTGTCGGCTTCCAAAACCGAATACCTGCTTGACGACGCCGCCAAAGACGCCTTCCTCGCCGAGCGCCCCGACTACAAAAAAGAGTTCCAGCGTCTCAAAGGTCTTGGCGAAATGGACTGGCAAGAACTGCGTGCCACCACGCTCAATCCCGATTCCCGCAGCCTGCTACGCGTGTCGGTTGAACAAGCCGCCATCGCCGATGAGATGACCTCGGTACTGATGGGCCAAGACGTCGAAGCCCGCCGTGATTTCATCGTGACCAACGCCCGCGAAGTCCGCAACCTCGACTTCTAAGGGTTGAATTCAAAAAATGACTGACAACACAGATATCCCCGAGTCCGGCACTCCCGAATCAGACGACTCAACCTCAGGAGCCGATATTGGAGCCGACGGCGACGCTGTAATCGACAACGCAGCCGAAGACGTCCAAACCCTCACCGCCGAACCAAGCGGCACCATCACCAACATCGAAATCCAAGAGGAGATGGAACGGTCGTTCCTCGACTACGCCATGTCGGTCATCATCTCCCGAGCCCTACCCGACGCCCGAGATGGCCTCAAACCGGTACACCGCCGCATCCTCTGGTCAATGTTCGACCAAGGGTTCCGCTCCAACCGCGGCCATGTGAAGTGCGCCCGAGTGGTTGGCGATGTGATGGCTCGCTTCCACCCCCACGGCGATTCCGCCATCTACGACGCCCTCGCTCGTATGGCACAGCCCTTCTCTCTGCTGCATCCGCTGATCGATTTCCATGGCAACTACGGCTCGCCCGAAGACCCGCCCGCCGCCTCTCGCTACACCGAATGCCGACTCGATGAGCTCGCCATGTCGATGCTCTCCGACATCGGCGAAGAAACCGTCGATTTTGTCGATAACTACTCCGGCGATTTCGTCGAACCTGCAGTTCTCCCCGCCCGCCTGCCAAACCTTCTCATCAACGGCAGCCAAGGCATCGCCGTCGGCATGGCAACCAGCATCCCGCCTCACAACCTTGGCGAAGTCATCGACGCCGTTGTGCACCTGCTCGACAACCCCGACGCCACCACCGAAGACCTACTCCAGCACATCAAAGGCCCGGACTTCCCGACCGGCTGCAAGATTCTCGGCAAAGCCGGCATTGTCGAGGCCTACCGCACCGGTCGCGGCTCGATCAAGATGCGTGCCGAGGTCACCACCACCGAAATCGGTCGCCGCACCGCACTAGTCGTCACCGCTTTCCCATATCAGGTCTCCGCCGGTGCTGTCGCCACGAAAATCTCCGAGCTCGTCCACGCCCGTGAAATTGAAGGCATCGCCGATGTCAACGATGAATCCTCCGGCGACGACACCCGCTTCGTTATCAAACTCAAGGCCAACACCAACCCCGAAGTCGTCCTAAACAACCTCTGGAAACACACCCCGCTGCAGTCGACGTTCCCGGTCAACATGGTCGCCCTCGTCGACGGCGTCCCCCGCACCCTCACCCTTCGAGACGCCGTCGATGCCTACGTCGGCCACCAGATCGACGTCGTCACCCGCCGCAGCGAATACCGCCTCGCCCAGAACCGTGCCCGCCTGCACATTCTCGAAGGCCTGATCCGCGCGCTCGACCTGATCGACGAAATCATTGAGCTAATCAAAGGTAGCGAAACTCGAGCCGACGCTCAGGCCGCCCTCGAAGCCGCCCCCTATGAGTTCTCCGAAACCCAAGCCAACTACATCCTCGACATGACCCTCGCCCGCCTCACCAAAATCGGCCGTGTCCAACTCGAAACCGAAGCCGAAGAAAAGCGCGCACAAATCGCCGAGCTTGAGGCCATCCTCGCCGACGACGGCAAGCTCCGAGCAGTCATTCGCACCGAAATCAACGAGATCCGCTCCAGCTTCGCCGCCACCCGCATCTCCGAATTTGACGTCGACCCCGGCGAGCTCGACATCGAACACCTCATCGAAGACGACCCGCTGGTGTTCACCCTGTCGGCATCGGGCTACACCAAAGTCGTCGGCGCCGACGAATACAAGCTGCAAGGCAGAGGCGGCAAGGGCGTCGCCGGTGCCAAACTCAAAGACGACACCGACACCGTCACCCATCTCATCCACACCACCGCCCATTCGTATCTGCTGCTGTTCAGCAATCGCGGCAAGGTCTATCGCCTCAAGGCGCATCAGATTCCCCGGGCATCACGCACCGCTCGCGGCACCGCCATCGTCAACTTGTTGCCCCTCGAAGACGGCGAGCACATCGCCGAGGTCATCGACACCCGTGACTACGAAACCAACCGCTACTTGTTCTTCGCCACCGCCCGCGGCAAGGTTAAGCGCACCAGTTTCAACGCCTATGACCGCTCCCGCCGCCAGGGTCTGATTGCGATCCGCCTCGAAGACGGCGATGAGCTAGTCGCCGTGCTTGGCACCAACGACGATGACGACATCATGCTGACTTCTCGCCTCGGCCAAGCCATCCGCTTCACCCAGGACAAGGTGCGCAACATGGGCCGCAATGCCGCCGGCGTCAAGGGTCTACGCTTCAAACACGACGGCGACTCAGTCATTTCCTGCGCGGCGGTCCACGAGGTCGAAACTTTGCTGTTCGTCACGTCGGCCGGTTTTGGCAAGCGCACCAAAGTCGCTGAGTTCGCCCCCAAAGGTCGCGGTGGAATGGGTGTCATCGGCATTCAGCTCGGCAAGGGTCGTGGTGAGGTCATCGGCACCCTGACCGTCGCTGAGACTGACGAGGTGCTCGCCGTCGCCAGCGATGGCAAGGTGATTCGAGTTCCCGTTTCTGGGATTTCCGAAAGCGGGCGCAACGCCAAAGGCGTCTGGTTCATGAAACCCGCCGAGGGCGAACATGTCGTAGCAATCGACATTGCTGGTGAAGACGATGATGATGTCAACGACGATGGCAGCGACGCCACGAGCGACGCTGCTGATGATGGCTTCGACGCCACGAGCGCCGCTGTTGCTGATGGCTTCGACGCCACGAGCGCCGAAGCTAATAATGATGACAACGACGACGGCATCTCCGAAAACGATGACAATGACGACCAAGACAACGACGAGAAAGACAATGACAGCGCCAAAAATGATGGTAAATGAGCAGCTGACATCTGATAAGGGTCAGGCAACCATCTTGATGGTCATGGCTCTGATGACAATGGCGGTAATAACTATTGTCTTGGCACAAGGTGGACGCCAAGCCGGTCTCAAGGTGCGTACCCAAATTGCCGCCGATGCTGCTGCCCTAGCTAGTGCATCAGAACAAGACGCAGTTTCTGCCCGTCAAGCTGCCCAGGAGCTAGCTAAAGCAAACAACAATGCCAGCATCGCTGCCTTTGATTATGAGGTTGCCTCTGGCGGCACCATTTCAACTTCAGTCGCAGTAGAGCTAGAAGGTCAATACAGATCAGCCACCGCCGCAGCCGTCCCCATCTGGCAATCACTTATCCCTAATGGCAACTAATCCCTAATGGCACTCCCCGGTCCCATACAAGAACGCTCCGCTCGTCGAATGCGAGCACGGCGAGTGCGTCGTCTTGTGCGACATGTCGAACCCTGGTCGGTTCTCAAGGTGTCGCTGATCATGTACTTCTGCGGCTGGGTAGTGGTGTTGTTCGTCGGCGTAACCTTGTGGCAGCTCGCCGACGGTGCTGGCCTCATCTCAAACATCGAAAACTTCGTCACCGAACTCGGTGCTCTCGAGTCTTTTGAAATACACGGCAATCAAATATTTCGCATAGCTGCCGTCGGCGGTCTGATGCTTGTTGTTGCTTTCACCGGACTGACCGTGCTTGCTGCGGTGGTGTTCAACCTCGTTAGCGATCTAACCGGCGGAGTCCGAGTCACCGTTGTCGAAGAAGAAACTGCTCGCCTACGCGTTCGACGCACCGGTCACAATTCTTCTGGTCATCCACCAACCGGCCCAATGCCGGGAACAATGCCTGGCGCACCACCAGTTCCCGGAGCCAAGCCACCTCGTCAAAAATTCCCTCGGCCACCAAAGGCACCCCGTCCATCCAAACAACCGCGTCCCCCGCGTCAAAAGGGCACCCCACTGAGTGAAAAGTTGCGCGAATCCGTCAAAAAGGCCCGCCCAAACAGCTCCGAGCCTGAAGACGCAGGCACCTAGCGCCGATAACCTCAAGGCAAGCGGGGCTATAGCTCAGTCGGTTAGAG
>JAAXHB010000051.1 GCA_012271125.1 Actinomycetota bacterium
TTCTCGCAGCTCTTGGCGATTGTCAAGCGTCGCCTGCGGGTAGGCGTCAAGCACCGCTTGGATCGGGGCGCGGGCTGCTTCGGCGTCGGCGAAGTCGTCGGAGACCACCACCGCGACGCCTTGGTGATAGACGGTGGTTTCGAGGTCTGGGTATGCCGAATGGTCAAGCACGAAATCGCTTGAAACGGAGTCTTCGTCTTTGATGACGGCGACGGCTACTGACACGAGGTGCCCGTCGGGGAAGGCAATCTCAACAGTGTCTCCAAGTGACAGGCCTCGCTCTTCGGCGACTTCGCTGCTCACAAGAGTTACTTGGTCGAAGTTGCTGGTCGGGATAGCACCGGCGGCGATGTCAAGGCGCACGACTTGTTCAAACTCGGCGAGGTCGACGGTGTCGACTCCGGCGTCGAAAGGTTCAGCACCGTCTGCGGTCACACGTGCGGGGGTGTATGAAAAGCCGACGACTGCGCCTACGTTGGCGGCTTCAAGGTCAGCAACAACAGTAGGGGGTAGGCCGACAAAGTTGTCTTCGGTGATGAAGTAGTCGGCGGTGATCGTGTCTTCGAGCAGTTTGCCAAAGGAGATCTTGAGCGACTGTCCGACGACGAACACCATTGCCATGTACGCTAGTCCAATTGTCAATGAGACTGCGGTGGCGGCGGTGCGGCGAGGGTTGCGGATCGCGTTTTGGCGGGCGAGACGCCCTGAGATGCGCATGAGGCGACTCACCGGCACGGCAAGCCATGACACGACCACTCGTGCGATGAGCGGTGACAGCACCGACACGGCGATAAACACAACCGCAGCACCGAAACCGAGCAGCGAAAGCTGAGCGGTGGCACTGTCGAAGCTGCCGAAAAGCCCTTGAGCTGTGAAAAACAAGCCAACGCCGGCGAGCAGTCCGCCAAATAGTGGCCGAGTCCAGCGCCGGCCTCGAGCGCCTTCTGCCAAGTCGCCGAGCAGTCCTTCCACTGGCGTGACCCGTGAGGCTTTGATAGCGGGGATGCTTGCTGCGAGCACTGTGAAGACAACCCCGACCGCTAGCGCCCAGATGATTGTGCGTGGCTGCAGGGGCAGCGGGCCGTCGGGCAGGTTCGCTCCGAACACTCCGAACAGCTCTTTGATGCCGAGCGCTCCGAGCATGCCTAAGCCGAGTCCGACTGCTGAGGCGACTAGGCCGATGCCGACCGATTCGGCGAGTACCGAGCGGCGCACCTGTTTGGTGGTGGCACCGACGGCTCGCATGAGGGCGAATTCGCGCAGACGTTGTCCTAAAACGATGCTGAAGGTGTTGTAGATGATGAACATGCTCACGAACAACACGATGAAGGCAAACACCAAAAGGATTGTCTGCAGCGGTCCGATGAAGGTTTCGAAGGCGTCGCTGAACTCCGAAGTAAGCACTTCGCCGGAGACGACTTCGTAGCCGTCGGGCAGCAGGGCTTGGATGCGTTGGCCGACCTGGGTGGCTTCGGCGCCGTCGGCGACGTCGATGCCGATTTGTTGGAACTCGCCGGGGAATCCGAGCACTTCTTGGGCGGTGGGCGTGTCGAACAGGCTGAAGCGTGCACCGACAGCGGCGTTTTCGGGGAAGCCGAACTGCATCGTGCCGGTGAGGATGAACTCGCGTGGGCCTGTTGGGGTGACAACCGAGTAGGTCTCGCCGAAGACGAAGTCGTATTCGGCGTAGGTGTCGACGTCTATGGCGAACTCGGAGATACCAACGGGGCGTTGTCCGTCGATGAGGTACCACTGGGAGAACTCTTCGTTGTCGGTCCAGTTGCCGCCGGCTAGAGGCGGGCCGGAGGTGCTTACCGTTGTGCCGCTGCCGTCTGTTGGGATGACGCCGTTGACGAACATGCCGCCTTCTGCGTAGGCAACGCCGTTAACTCCGGCGATTTCGTCGAGGAGGTGCTCAGGCACGGGTGCAGCGGTGGCGGTGGTGAGGTCGGCGAAGTCAAGTTCGCCTCGCACTGCCAAATCGACGGATTCGAAGATGTCCTCTGAGAGCTGGTTGAAGGTGGCTCGCAAAGAGTCGGCGACCACGAATGACGCCACCACGAAGGCGACGCCCATGACGACGGTGCCGGCGGTGAGTGCGAAGCGAATCTTGTGTGCTAGTAAGGATTTGAGCGCAAGACGCAGCATTAGTTAGTTCCTATTTGATAACGACGACTTTGATAAGGGCGACGGTCTAGGTGTCGGATTGCGACGACATCTTGGAATAGATCGCATCAAATGTCGGCTCGAACACTTCGTCAGTGACCTGCCCGTCGGTCAAAATCACGACTCGATGCGCATAACACGCAGATGTCGGGTCGTGGGTGACCATAACGATGGTGACACCAAGATCGTTGACGGCATATTTCATAAAGTCAAGAACCTCGCCGCCGGTCTGGGAGTCAAGGTTGCCAGTGGGTTCATCGGCGAAGATGATGTCGGGCTTGCTTGCCAAGGCTCGTGCCACGGCGACTCGTTGTTGTTGCCCGCCGGAAAGCTCAGCTGGACGATGCTTAACTCGATCACCGAGGCCGGTGATGGTGATGATCTCATCAATCCAGGCGCGGTCGCCCTTTGCACCGGCGAGATCGAGCGGCAAGGTGATGTTCTCAAGCGCAGTAAGCGTCGGAATGAGGTTGTAAGCCTGAAATACGAAGCCGACATGGTTGCGCCGGGTCAGGGTCAGCTCACGTTCACTGAGACCGGTCAGGTTGGTGTCACCGATATAGACACTGCCTTCGGTGAGGCTGTCAAGGCCTGCCATGCAGTGCATCAGCGTCGACTTTCCCGAACCGGACGGGCCCATGATGGCAGTGAACTTGCCTTTTTCAAATGCGACATTTACTCCGTCTAGGGCTCGCACTTCGGTGTCGCCTGAGCCGTAAATCTTTGTGGCGGACACGGCACATGCTGCCGAGTCGGGATGCGGCGACAGGTTCTGGGTCATGGGGACTGTTTCAACTGCGGTCATTGCGCTCCTTGAGTTCTGCTACTTGTGGCTTAAGACCGCTTGAGCCTAACTATGGCAATGACGCCAAAGGTACGAGACGCTTTATATAAGAGGCGTTATAAATGTGACGCCATAAATGTGACGCCTGCCAAAGCCGTCGCTTCGCTGATGCTCGCAGCACTTGGGTCAGCGCAGCCGCTTTAGCCTGAGAGCATGCAGCCGCATCCGGTAGCCACCTGGAGCGAGCTGCCGGATCGCAAGCCTGTCGGAGCGGTGGTGAGCAACGTCGACTTAGTCATCGTACGTTTCGACGACAACCACTCCGTGCTTTATGGACGTTGCCTGCATCGTGGCGCCTTGATGTGCGACGGCCATATCGCCGGCAACAACTTGATCTGCAGCCTCCACGGTTGGGATTACGTATTCCAGACAGGCGTGTCGAGTTACAACAACGCTGAACGGCTAGCGAAGTTCTCCTCTTGGGTGGAGGGAGATGAGTTGCTGGTCGACTTGGATGAGATTTTGGAATGGGAGAAGTCAAACCCGCAGTCGTATAACCGTGCCAGCTATCAGGGTGCCTACGCCGACCCGCATGGCGACCCAGCCGAGCCTCATGTAGGGCTGATTCAAAAGCTCGCCGCTGAGGGTCTTGAGTGTTTAGGTCATCACGGGCCGGTGACCTCTATGGGTGTGTCACATGAGGAGCTGCCCAGCTGGGACGACATTCAGTTCGTCACCGCTCAGCTAGCAACTCGTCCGCAGCTTGATGACGTTGCCGTTGCCACCGACGTTGTCATCGGTCCTGCCGCGAAACGTCCGTTGCGTCTCGAGATTCCTTTGTTTGTTAGCGACATGAGTTTCGGGGCCTTGTCAGAGGAAGCCAAGGTTGCGTTGGCTCGTGGAGCGGAGCTTGCCGGCACGGGCATTTGCTCAGGTGAGGGAGGCATGCTCGCCGAGGAGCGTGCCGAGTCCAGCCGCTATTTCTATGAGCTAGCAAGTGGGCGCTTTGGCTGGTCGCTGGACAAGGCAGCCAGCGCTCAGGCGTTTCATTTCAAGTTCGGTCAAGGTGCCAAAACCGGCACCGGTGGACACCTCCCCGGGGTCAAAGTGCAAGCCAAGATTGCTGAGGTGCGTGGCCTGGAACCGGGCACGCCGGCGATTTCGCCGTCGACGTTTACCGATATGGACTCGCTCGATGATTTCCGCGCCCAGGCCGCCGAAGTGCGTGCGGCATCGGGCGGTATTCCCGTCGGGGCAAAGTTGTCGGCGCAACACATCGAGGCTGATATAGACGCTGCTTTGGAAATCGGCGTGGACTACATCATCTTGGACGGTCGCGGTGGTGGAACCGGTGCGGCGCCGGTGATTTTCCGAGACAACATTTCCGTGCCGACCATTCCGGCGTTGGCACGAGCTCGTCGTCACCTGGATTCGCTGGGTTGCACCGATGTGACGCTGGTAATCACAGGCGGACTGCGCACTCCAGCGGATTTTGCCAAGGCGCTGGCTCTGGGTGCTGATGCCATTGCGGTTTCCAACGCAGCCATGCAGGCCATCGGCTGTTTGGGAATGCGAGCCTGTTCAACCAACAACTGCCCGGTGGGGATTGCTACGCAACGACCGGAGCTGCGAGCGCGCCTGCCTGTGGATGAGGCAGCCCAGCGGCTACGAAACTTTTTCTGCGCATCGGTAGAACTGATGGGTGTGCTGGCTCGAGCTTGCGGGCACACGTCGTTGAGTGATTTCTGTGTGGAGGACTTGACAACCTTTGATCGTGACATGGCGCATCTGACCGGCATCGCCTACGGCGGAGTGAATCCGTGAGCACTGCAACAAGCACAGTAATAAGCACAGTGACGATATGAGCCCTGGAATATGAGCCCTGAAATATGAGCACCGACGCAACTCCGTCCAGAACCGAGCCAGACCTACCCGAAGGCGACTACAGCTGGCATCGCCTAATCGGGGTTGACGACCTCGGCGACAATAGAGCCATGAGCGTCACTGTCGGACACGAAACCTTGTGCGTAACACGCTGCGCAGGTGCTGACGGCACTCCCGATTTCGGTGCTATGGATAACGCCTGCCCGCATCAAGGCGGCCCGCTTGGTGAAGGCTCTATCGAAAGCGGATGGCTGCGTTGCCCTTGGCATGGCTATGACTTCTCACCCAAAAACGGCCAGCCTCCGCCGCCGTTCAACGACGGCCCGCAGGCATATCGCACAGAAGTACGCGATGACGGCATCTATGTAGCCCTGCCCACCGAGATGACCCGCCCGCGCACCGTGTCAGATCTGATGGTCGAAACGATGATCAACTGGGGCGTGACCCATGTGTTTGGCATGGTCGGACACTCAAACCTCGGTTTTGCTGACGCCATACGAGCCGCCACCGAGCGAGGTGAGCTCACCTACATAGGCATCCGCCACGAAGGTGCCGCCGCTTTTGCAGCCTCCGCTTACGGCAAACTCACCGGCAACCTTGCCGCCTGTTTCGCCATTGCCGGCCCAGGTTCGACCAACCTCTTAACCGGTCTTTATGACGCTCAGGTAGACCGAGCGCCTGTGTTAGCGCTGTCCGGGCAAGTGCCATCCAAAGTGCGTGGCCGCGGCGCATTCCAAGACGTCGACCTCTCCGCAGGTTTCGCAGCTGTGGCTCGATATTCGGCAATAGTTCAAGCCGGCTCAGATCATGCTGAGCTGATGAACCTTGCCTGCAAAACCGCTTTGGTGGAACGAGACGTCGCCCATCTTGTTTTGCCCGACGACGTGCAAACGCTGCCTGCAACAGACTCCGTTGTCGCAGGCGGCCCGACCGGACGGGTCGGCTCTAGAGCTGTTGAGCCCGACCCAGCAGTGTTGTCAAAAGCTGTTGACATTTTGGGCAACGCCGAACGACCGTTGATCGTTGTCGGTCACGGTGCCCGAGACGGCATTGACGACGTAATCGCCTTTGCCGAATCAATTGACGCTCCTGTGGCGACGACTTTCAAAGCCAAAGGCATGATCAGCGACACCCACCTGCTGGCTTGTGGCGTGCTGGGACGCTCAGGAACACCTATCGCGAGCTGGTTCATGAACGAATCAGACCTAATCGTCGCCTTTGGGGTGTCGTTTTCGAATCACACCGGCATCTCCGACTACAAACCAATCTTGCAGGTGGACTTCGACCCGATGTCGCTGGGGCGGTTTCATCCGGTGACCGTGCCGATGCTCGCTGATGTCGGCGCAGCCGCTCGTGCACTAACCGGCGGCTGCTCGACCGCAAGACACTCGCCCCGCCCGCAGCTACAACAAGACGTTGCGCAGCGGTGGCGAATCTGGCGTGAAGAAAAAGCCAGCCGTCGAAGCGATGACCGCGGCGAAGGTCTCAACGCAGCCACGGTGTTCGACGCTCTCAGCCAGCTAGTGCCTGCTGATGCCTTGATGCCTGTAGATGTCGGCAACCATGCCTATTCATTTGGCAGGTATTTCGAAGCAACAGGTCAGCGGGTGCTCATGTCGGGCTATTTGGGCTCAATTGGATTCGCCTTGCCAGCGGCGATGGGTTGCTGGGCAGCGTCACGCAACAGCGGCGAGTTAGAAGGGCGTCCGGTTGTATCGGTTTCGGGTGATGGCGGCTTCGGGCAGTACGCAATGGAGCTCACCACCCTTGCCAAATACAATATGAACATCACGCATGTCTTGTTGAACAACTTTGAGTTAGGCAAGATTTCCAAAGAGCAGCGAGCCGCCGAGTTTGATGTCTGGCAAACCTCGCTTCATAATCCGAACTTCGCAGAGTTCGCGAACCTATGCGGGGTTCACGGGATTCGAGTCAGCGAGCCATCGGAACTAAGCGACGCAGTGTCGGAGGCGTTGTCACATGACGGCCCGGCGCTCGTTGAAATCATCAGCGATCCTTTGCTTGTTTGAGTCGTCGCTGATGTCGTCGTCAACAGCATCGCCGCAGGCGTTGTCGTCAGCATCAGTGGTCGCCACTAACTCTGTTACTCAGCGTTTCGGCAACAACGTCGCCCTCGACCAAGTCAACGTCGACATAGCCACTGGAGTCACCGGCCTAGTTGGAGCTAACGGCGCAGGAAAAACCACATTGATGAACGCCGTCATGGGCTTGCGCAAACCCACCTCAGGCACTCTCAAAGTGCTCGGCCACGACCCGTTCCGCTCCGGCCCGGAGCTGCGGGCAATGCTTGGTTTCGCCCCCGAACGCAACGTGTTGCCCGACGAAATGCGAGCCGTTGACTTCGTGCGCCACATGGCAGAGGTGCGGGGTCTGCCCAAGGTTGAGGCACGCAATCGGGCGTCGGACATGCTCTGGCTTGTTGGGCTCGGTGAAGAGCGGTTCCGCACTCTCGGCACGATGTCGACGGGGCAACGTCAGCGTGCCAAGCTGGCTCAGGCCATTGCTTCTGATCCGAGTCTGGTGTTGCTCGATGAGCCAACTGACGGACTTGATCCGGTTCAGCGCAGCGAGATGTTGAACTTGATCCGCCAAATCGCTCAAGAGTTCTCGATGGACGTGCTTTTGTCGTCGCATCTGCTTGAGGAGGTGGAAAAGGTGTGCGACAACGTGGTCGTGTTAGACGGCGGCAAGCTTGTGGCTTCGGGTGCGATTGCGGATTTGATCGGCGACGACGAGGGGCTCGCCCTGGAGCTAGTCGACTTTGGTGAGCTTGCGCCGAGCGTGGATGCGGTAGTGGACGCTTTGCAGGCGGCGGGTTTCACTTTGGATCGCCGCAACGGGCACATCGGTGTGTTCGGGGCGTCTTATGACGTGTTGTGTGACCATGTGCGTGATGCTGTTGCTGACGCAGGTGCACGCATTAGTCGCATGTCATCACGGCGACGCAGCCTCGAGCATTTGTTTGAGTTGAGCGAATCATGAGCGATATGTCATCGACTCCGACGGGCGCGTCCACGAATGGCACAGAAGATCAGATTTTCGACCGCGGTTATCGCGCTTATGACGGCCCACGTCGTGGCGTTGCCGGTTCAATGCGCTCGGTCACGCTGTATTCACTGCGTTCGTGTTTAGGGCTTGGCCGCAGTGCCCGTCACAAGATCATGCCCTGGTTCGCGATTGTGCTGTCGGCGCTGCCGGCTGTTGTCATCGTCGGTCTGTCGGTTCTGTTGGATTTAGGCGACATTTTCGGTGATGAAGAGTTCTTTTCCTATTCCGGTTATTACCAGCAGATCAGCCTTGCGCTGCTGTTCTTCTGCGGGATAGTTGTGCCTGAAGTGCTAGTCGCCGACCGGCGCAGCGGAATGTTGTCGCTGTATCTGTCCACGCCGCTGCAACGCCTTGGTTACCTCGGGTCTAAAACCGCAGCAGTGGCGCTGTCGCTGAGCTTCATCACCATCGGGCCGGTGCTGTTGTTGTTGATCGCACGAACCGTGGAGGGTTCCGGGCCTGGCGGCATCGACGACTGGCTCATCACCTTGGGCCGCATACTCGCCGGCGGAATCATCTTGTGCGCTCCCTTTGCAGCCGTCAGTATGGCTGTGTCATGCTTGACCGACCGTCGAGCCATTGCATCTGTGGCGGTGATCTTGTTCTTTCTCGCGGCCGCCGCGGTGCTCGACACGCTGGTTCAACAAGCTGACATGACCGAATACCTGCAGCTGTTGAACCTCGATGACTCTCCTTATGAATTGGTATTGCGCCTTTATGGAGAGTCCGGTGCCCATCCAAGCATCTCCACCTGGTATCTCGTCTTGAGCAACCTTGGCTGGCTCTCAGCTAGTGCTGGAATCATCTGGTGGCGTTACCGGCGATTGGGAACAGGCCGATGATCACCACTCGAACCCATGTCACGCCGATGATCGAAGTCAGCCGTGATTGAGGTTTCTGGCGTTTCCAAAGTCTTCGGCGACGTTGTCGCCGTCTCTGACGTCACCTTCCGTGTCGGCCCTGGCATTACCGCGCTGCTTGGTCCCAATGGTGCAGGCAAGTCCACCTTGTTTCGTGTCATGTGCGGGCTTACCCGACCGACCCGAGGCAGTGTCAAAGTCCTAGGCGGTGATGCTCGCTCAGATCGTCACATTCGTGGCCGCATCGGACTAGCGCCTCAACAAGACGGCTTATTCGAAGGGCTAAGCGCTTTGGAGTTCACAAAGTTCGCCGCACAAACCGAAGGCGTAGGTGTAGCCGAAGACGCTGCTCGTGCCAAGCTCGATCTAGTCGGACTAAACGCGGATGACCCCAAACCAGTGTCAGCTTTTTCTAAAGGCATGCGCCAACGCGTCAAGCTCGCCGCCGCGTTAGTTCACGAACCCGACGTGTTGATCTTGGACGAACCCATGAACGGACTTGACCCAGTGCAACGTCGCAAAATGATTGAGCTGTTTCACGACCTTGGCGATCAAGGGCGTTGCGTGCTGGTCTCTAGCCATGTGCTTGATGAGGTCGCCCGACTTGGTTCACGCATTCTCGTCATCGCCCAAGGGCGTCTTGCCGCAGCAGGTGACTACCGAACGCTGCGTGAGATGATGGATCACCGTCCTCGCCGCATTCAGGTCGGCGTGTCAGAGCCACGTCGCTTCGCAGCAGCGCTGGTTGAGTCAGGCATCGCCGTAGGCGTAGGGGTGGACGATTCCGCAGTTGTTGTCGACACTTTCGCCGCCGACGACTTAGGTCGCGAACTTGCGCCGCTTGCTAAGCGCATGGGCTTGCGTCTCAGCTCTGTGGAGCCATTAGATGAAGACCTTGAGTCCGTTTTTCGTTACTTGATTGAGGGTCGCTAATGGACACGTCGCCGACTTCTGAGATACCGCCGCCTCCGGCACCTATACCTCAACCCGTTCCTGAATCAGCTCCCGTTTCTGAGTCATCCCCCGTTTCTAAATCAGAACTGTC
>JAAXHB010000006.1 GCA_012271125.1 Actinomycetota bacterium
ACCCGCCGCTGCTGGCTGCGGCCCACGCACAGAAACCTCCGACGGCAACACAATCCTTGTCAACTCAATACCTGCTAGATGCGCATTCGCCGGATCCTTAGTCCGCTCCAAATGCCCAATCACCAAAGCCACCTCCTGCAACTCCGACGACCCGCCACCCCCAAGCTTTGACGCCTCACCCGTCAGAGCCGCCTCCCTCAAGCCCGACACATCACGCATACCACCCGGACTATTGCCAAAGGCAACCACCCGATCATGATTGGCGTAGTCGCTGGCGTCATCGCCAAACCACGCCCGCAGCTCCGATTCCGGCATCGGCTCAAGATCAGGATCACGCTCTAGATCAACCCACTGTTGCAGCTTTAGCGCAGCTTGAAACTCAGCCTCGGTCAACTCTCTCGCATTAACTATCCGCACACTCGCTCCATTTACAACGACAATGACATCAACGACGACGACATTTACAACGACGACGCCTGCTAACTCTTATCCAATCTCAACGCCGCCGAGTTCATGCAATAACGCTCACCCGTCGGTGCCGGCCCATCAGCAAAGCGATGCCCCAAATGCGCACCACACTTCGCGCACACCGCCTCCTCACGCACCATCCCAAAACTGCGGTCGCTGCGAATTTCAACCCGCTGCGGGTCAAGTGCTTCAAAAAAGCTCGGCCATCCTGTCCCTGAGTCAAACTTCGCATCGCTAGAGAACAGTTCAGCGTCACACACGATGCAGTGGTAGGTGCCATCATCGTGACAGTTCCAGTACTCACCAGTGAAGGCACGCTCAGTGCCCGCCTCTTGGGTCACCTGATATTGCGCCGGAGACAGCCGCTCCCGCAACTCCGCTTCATCAAACTTCACACAATTTCGACTATCTGAGTGTGATTGTGACATAATAGGTGTATCCTTTCGTCAAAGCTCTAAGCTACCTAATCAAATACTCCTCATCTACCACATCCTCCCAAGTCCCACTTCCCCCAAAGGTTTATCGTGATCCGGCTCACCGGCTCGCCATTTGTGTCCTCTGGATAACCCAGTCCCAGGGTCCTTGACACGAACGTATGCCAAAAACTTCGTGTCCTTGACACGAACGTATGTTTGTAACTACACTTATGTCATACCCCTGCCCTAAAGTTCTGATGTCCAAAGACACCAATCAAAAACGTTCGGAGAACACATTCAACGAACACCCACTCAGAAAGGAAACATCATGAGTGAAGCAAAAAAAGCCCTTGAAATGGCAATGAGCCAAATCGACAAACAGTTCGGCAAGGGCTCAATCATGAAGATGGGCGAAAAAGGCGCAATGAACATCGACACCGTCCCCACCGGCGCTCTCGCCCTGGACTTGGCGCTCGGAATCGGCGGCCTGCCCCGTGGCAGGGTCACCGAGGTCTACGGCCCGGAGTCTTCGGGCAAGACAACCCTTGCCATCCATGTCGTCGCCGAAGCCCAGCGCAACGGCGGCATCTGCGCGTATATAGATGCCGAACACGCCATGGATCCGGGATATGCCAAATCCATCGGCGTCGACATTGACGAGCTGCTTATCTCCCAGCCCGACACCGGCGAGCAAGCCCTCGAAATCACCGACATGCTGGTGCGCTCCGGTGCTATCGACGTTGTCGTGATCGACTCAGTGGCTGCCCTCACCCCTCGAGCCGAGATCGAAGGCGACATGGGCGACGCCCACGTAGGTCTTCAAGCTCGTCTCATGTCCCAGGCGCTGCGCAAGCTTACTGCGTCGCTCAACAAGACGCAGACGATCTGCATCTTCATCAACCAGCTACGCGAGAAGATCGGCGTCATGTTCGGCTCACCTGAGACAACCCCCGGCGGTAGAGCACTCAAGTTCTACTCCTCGGTGCGTCTCGACATCCGCCGCATCGAGTCCATCAAGGACGGTATGGAGGTTGTCGGCAACCGCACCCGTGTCAAGGTGGTCAAGAACAAGTGCGCCCCGCCGTTCCGCCAGGCCGAGTTCGACATTATGTACGGACGCGGCATCTCCCGGGAAGGCTCCGTGCTTGACCTCGCAACCACCGAAGGCATCATCCGCAAGTCCGGTGCCTGGTACACCTACGAAGGCACCCAGATCGGCCAAGGCCGTGAAAAGGCAAAGGCATATCTTGAGGACAACCCCGAGCTAATGGTCGAAATTGCCGACCTCGTCTGGAAAAAGGTCATGCCCGATGCCAGTGACTCAGATATCAACGACGACGTTTCCGGCGACGCTGATGTCGTTGCTATTGACGACGGCGACGACAGCGACGTTTCCAACGACGACAGCGGCGACGAGGCAACCCTTCAGGTAGTCCCCGACCCCGAACCAGAACTCGCCGCCGTCTAATTGTTGGGCTGCTAGTGGACAGCTCAACCGCCCTAGGGCATCGAATAGTGGCGGTGCTCTAGGGCTCCCACTCATGCAGGCGTAGCCTTGGGTTGTGGCGCGCTCTTATGCCATACGCACTTTCGGGTGCCAGATGAACGAGCATGACTCAGAACGAATCGCCGGCCTCCTCGAAGCCGACGGATATGAGCTCGCGCCTGAGATTGACGGCGCAGATGTGGTCGTGCTCAACACTTGTTGTATCCGTGAAAAAGCCGACAACAAGCTCTACAGCGCCCTCGGCAATCTAAAAGCCGCCAAAAACGCCAACCCCGGCATGCAAATTGCAGTCGCCGGCTGCTTAGCCCAAAAAGATCGTGAGCTCATCCGCGAACGTGCCGCCCATGTAGACGTGGTCTTTGGCACCCACAATGTCCACCGCGCCGTAGAACTCCTCGACCATGCCCGCCAACACGGACCCATCGTCGAAATCCTCACCGAAACCGCCCGCGAAGACAACGAAACCTTTGCCTCAGCTCTACCTGTGCGCCGTGAACACGACCACAGCGCCTGGGTCACAATTCAAATTGGCTGCGACAACAGCTGCGCCTTTTGCATTGTGCCCTCCGTGCGCGGCCCCGAAATAAGCCGTCCTTTTGGTGAACTCGCAGCCGAAGTCGGCCAACTTGCCGCCTCTGGAGTCACCGAAATCACCCTGCTCGGACAAAACGTCAACAGCTACGGCAGAGACCTCACCCTGCAACGCCGCCAAACCACCGACCTCACTGACGACAACTGGTGGTGCGGCACAAACTGGCAACAAGATCGCCGCGCTCGTCCACTTTTTGCCGACCTGCTTCGCGCAGTAGGGGAGACCCCAGGCATTGAACGTGTCCGTTTCACTAGCCCACACCCCAAAGACATGCGCACTGAAACCTTTGAGGTCATGGCAGCAGTCCCCGCAATCTGTGAACACCTTCACCTGCCACTCCAATCCGGCAGCGACAAGGTGCTGCGCGCAATGCAGCGCGGCTACACCGCCGAACGTTACCTCAAACGACTAAACGAAGCCCGTGAAACCATTGGCGACTTGGCCGTCACCACAGACATAATCGTCGGCTTCCCCGGCGAAACCGAAGCCGATTTCGAACAAACCCTCGAAGTCGCTGCCACCGCCCGCTACGACAACGCCTTCACCTTTATCTTTTCCCCACGCCCCGGCACCGCCGCCGCCGAACGCGAAGCCGATTTCGTGCCCCACGAAGTCGCCGTCGAACGTTACGAACGCCTACGTCACGTGATTCAACGCTCTGCTCGCATGTCCAACGAATCCCGCGTCGGCAGAATCGAAGAAGTCACTGTCGAAGGCCCCAGCAAAAAAGATCCAACCCTGCTCACCGGCCGCACCCGCCGAAACACCCTCGTCCACTTCGCATCTCCCGACACCACTATTTACCTGCAGCCACCCTTACCCGTCGGCAGCTACGCCAAAGTTCGCATCACCGCTGCCTCTGAAAATCATTTAGCCGGTGAGCTCGTCGAAACGATTGCTCATCAGCACAAATCCCGTACGCGTATCCCTGTCGCCGTCGCCTAGCTGGTTCACATGAATCCCGCGGACGTCCCGCTGGTCATCTGGGGACCAACCGCGTCAGGCAAATCCTCCCTAGCACTTCACCTTGCCGAACTGATTCCAGGCGTAGAAATCGTCAGCGTCGACTCCATGCAGGTTTACAAGGGCATGGACATCGGCACCGCCACCCCCACCACCGCCGAACAAGCCCAAGTACCACACCATCTCATCAACTTTGTTGATCCATTTGAAGACTTTGCCGTCACCGAGTTCCAAGACAAAGCCCATGCCGTGCTCGCCGACCTGCGCTCTCGCGCAGTGCCTGCAATACTCGTCGGCGGAACCGTGCTCTACATGAGAGCCGTGATCGACAACCTCACGATCCCCGGTCAATACCCCGAAATCCGAGCCGAGCTCGAAGCCCAAGCCGACACAGAGGCTCTCCATGCTCGCCTAGCCGAACTCGATCCTCAAGCCGCATCCCGTATGGAACCCAACAACCGTCGCCGTGTGATCCGCGCCTTGGAAGTCACCCTCGGCTCTGGCAAACCATTCTCCTCATTCGGGCCCGGTCTCACCACTTACCCTCCGGTCAAGTACGCCATGGTCGGCTTACGTTGCGATTTTGATGTCCTAGATGAACGTATTGAGTCCCGTTTCGACCAACAAATGCGCGATGGCCTACTAGAGGAGGTCAAAGCCCTACCGGAGTCCTTGTCTCGAACCGCCGCTCAAGCTCTCGGCTATCGAGACCTCCTAGCCCACCTCCGTGGCGAAATGACCCTTGAGGAAGCTCGTGAGAAAGTAATCATCCGTACCCGTCAATTTGCCCGCCGCCAAATGCGCTGGCTCAAACGTGATCCTCGCATTTCCTGGATGCGCACCCCCGGCAACCCGAAAGCCATCCAATCCATGTGGGACATCGCCGCCGCAATGCAGCGTTAGTTACCGTGACAGTCATGAGGCTCGAGAAATACCACGGCCTAGGCAACGATTTCCTGATCGGATTTAACGACGCTTTCGACCCTGCTAACGGCTCAGAAATCGCACGCAAAGTCTGTCATCGCGACTACGAAACCGAAGGTGCCGACGGTCTTATCCTTGCCATTCACCCACCAATTGCAGACATGGCTGAAATGCTCGCAGGAAAAATGGCTCCCGTCAAGCCAAAAATGAGGCTCTGGAACTCCGATGGCTCCCTAGCAGAGGTATCAGGTAATGGCTTACGATGCCTTGCGTTTGCCTATGCACGTCTGCTGGAAGAGCAGGATCTCACGATCAGGATTCACACTGATGCCGGGTCGCGGCTTTGCAACGTATTCCTCCTCGACACAAAAGGTGGTTCGCTTGGAATAGGTGCCGCATCAAGCACTATGGCAAATGCAAAAGTCGACATGGGCCAGATAGAAGACCATTATCGTCCCACAACTCTTGACGATTTGCTCAAAAAGTTAGGGGTAAAACCAATTGCGTGGGATTCCATCCGGGTCGGTAACCCTCACGTCGTCCATGCGGTTGATGACCTCTCCAATATCGACCTTGCTGAAATCGGGCCAATAATTCAAGAGCAATTTCCCGACGGCATCAACGTTCACTTTGTGTCGGTAAGCCCAGGAGAAATAGAGATGCGCTCATATGAAAGGGGTGCTGGCATTACAGAGGCATGCGGCAGCGGTGCTGTGGCAGCCGTCACGCTTGCCAAGCTGTGGCATTCGTCTTCTTTAGTGCCGAATCCAGTAGGCGATAAGGAAGAAACTCAGGTACATATGCCAGGTGGTGTAGCAACGGTCGATTTCAGAAGGGGGACTCCCACTTTGCAAGGTCCGGTTACCTACATCGCTACCTATGAAATCAAATAGTGGTTAACGAGCACCTGCCTGAAGAGACCCACCGTGGCGGGTTTGGTGAATTCGCCGGAGACAGCTCCGGTCTTATCGACCGCAGCTTCCGTGAGCGCATCGTGCTTGTCGGCGTATCCAAAACAGATGACCAAACAGAAGTAGAGGCATCACTAGACGAACTCAGTGCCCTTGTCGACACAGCCGGTGCCGATACCGTCGCTCGACTATCGCAACGCCGCACCTCTCCAGACCCAGCTACGTTCGTAGGCACCGGCAAAGCCAAAGAAATCAGCGACGTCGCCAAACAAGTCGACTGCGACACTGTCGTCTTTGACGACGAGCTCAGCCCCGCTCAACAGTTCAACCTAGAAAAACTCCTAGAGCGCACTGCCATAGACCGCACCGCGGTAATCCTCGATATCTTCGCCCAGAACGCCAGCACCCCCGAAGGCAAGGCACAAGTCGAGCTAGCCCAACTCCGCTACCGGCTACCAAGACTGCGTGGCTCAGGGCGGCGACTCTCACAGCAAGCAGGCGGCATCGGCACCCGCGGCCCAGGCGAAACCAAACTCGAAACCGACCGTCGCCGTCTACAGAGACGCATCCATAAGCTCGAAGACGAGCTCCGCAAAATCTCCCGACATCGCAAAACCCAATCCAAAGCCCGCCGTGGCACAAGTCGTCAAACCGTCACCCTCGTTGGTTACACCAACGCCGGCAAGTCATCACTACTCAACCGACTCACAGCCTCCGATGTCAACGTAGAAGATCGACTCTTCGCCACGCTCGACCCGACCACCCGCCG
>JAAXHB010000391.1 GCA_012271125.1 Actinomycetota bacterium
CTATCTCGACAACGTCGACGCACTGTCTTACGACGATCTCAAGGCGGAGCTTCGCGGCCGCGACACCGACTGGCTGGATGTGCAGCAGACCAAACCGGATGCCGAAAAAAGCATGGAACTGGAGACTTCGGCAACGCCGGAGGTGTTACAGGAAGCCATTACGGAATACCTTGAAGTTAATCAGGCGCTTGGCGAGCTGATGGAACGCAAGGATTACGCCGTCAAGACCATTCGCGAGTCGATGATGGACGCTACCGCCCTGATGGTGGATGGCGAGCGGGTGTTCAGTTTCCCCGCAGGCGGAACCGTAACCACCGGCAAAAAACAGATGCAGGCGCTGGCGACGCAGATGATGTCAGAGCCGATGATCGTGCGGCTCGCTGACGCAGTCGCCAAACGTCTCAAGCAGCATGGCGTGGCAGACCGCCCGACACCGGCGATTCTGCAGGAGCATCTCCGCGAACCAATAATCGAAGCGGTTAGTGACCTACTTCACGCTCAAATCGAAGCCAACACTCGACCGGGAGCTCGGGCGCTACGGCAGGTGCGGTCGCAGACTGCCAAAGACACGCTGGCGAAACTGGTTGAACACCAGCAGGCGAGTCAGGCGAACGAGACTGCCAGAAAACGAGTTGGAAGCATTGTGGACTGACCCAGGGCATGGCTTTGATGGATGATGACTGCCATCCTGAGGATCTTCTCTTGGACGCTGACCTCATCGAGAATCTACCAGAGGATGACCGGCTGCGGATGTATCGCGACCATTACGACGCGATAGATCGCCAATCAGCCGGCGGCTACGGCAAGCTGACTGACTGCACCAACCCGACGGCGGGCAATATCCATATCTGCGTGCCGTTCAATCCGACCCTTCCGATTGAGGTGTTTGGGCGCGACCCGCACGAGACTGAAATGAGTCAGGACTGCCGCACATTCGCAGGCAAAGCGCCCGAACTCAACCAGAACAGCACCTTCGAGCTGCGCGGACAGCGACACATGGAGTTGCTGGATTGGGTCGATGCGCAGCGTGATACGCTCTGGGATATTCGCGGTGAACTCATCCACCAACGGAGCGACGCACACC
>JAAXHB010000392.1 GCA_012271125.1 Actinomycetota bacterium
GTCGTAAGTAGCAAGATTGTCGGCTGTGACGGTGGCGCTTAGGTCGATGTCGTCGTCCATAATGTCGTTTTTGAAGTCGTTGTCGTTGAGGGCTACGCCGTCGGCTGACTGCGGGATGAGGTTGGAGTCGTCGAAAAGCGCGCCGCTGAAGTCGTCGTCATTAACAGAATCGCCGGCACTTTCGGCACCGATTTCACTGGATTCTTCACTTGATCCTGGGACGACATTGCCTGGGACGACATTGGCGGTGTAGATGGGCTGATCGTCGTTGAGCTGGGTAGCGGTAATGCCGACAACGGCTGCCAACAAAACGACGGCGGCTGCGGCGAGCAGGATTCGGGGGCGTTGTTGGGCAGCGGTGCGGAGTTGGTTGGCGAAGCGTTTTGCTCGGTGTTGCTCAAGGGAGGCGACTGGAGCGTTGAGCCAGTCAGCGGATTCGATAGCAGCGGCGATTTGCTGGTCGCGAAGTTGCGGGGGAGCGGTGTCTGAAGCGGTGGAGAGGGCGTTTTTGATGGTGTTGAACTGATCGAGGCGTGCTTGGGCGTCGGCATCGAGGGGTTGTTCGGCACTGGTCTCGCCGTCAAAGAGCGCGGAGAGATGCTCGTCGTCGGGCGTGTTTGCCGGCGTGTTTTGAAATTCGGTGTCAGTCATGGTTAGTTGTATGACGTTTGTCGGAGGTGTTTAGTTCCCCATGGTGGTGGGAGAGTTTGTCGGCGAGCTGGGCTCGGGCTCGGGCTATGCGGGAGCGGACTGTTCCGATGGGGATGTTGAGGGTCTGTGAAATCTCTTCGTAGTCCATGCCGGCGACGTCTCGCAGCACTACGGCGACACGGAACTCTTCGGAGAGTTCTTCAAGCGCGGCGGTGACAACGATCTGGTTGGTGACCTGTGAGGCGGGGTCAGGCGAGCTTGGGTCGATTGGCTCGGTGTCGGGCATGCCGATTTGAGGGCGGCGGGAGCGGCGGCGGGTTTCATCTAGGGCAGCGTTGGTGGCGATGCGGTAAATCCAGGTGGAGAACTTGGAACGATGGTCGAAACGTGGCAGGCCTTTGACGATGGCGATGAGGGCGTTTTGGGTGGCATCGGCGGCGTCGGTGTGGTTGCCGAGCACGCGGCGGCAGATGAGAAAAACCTGGTCGTAGTGGGTTTTTAGCAGTTGGTTGAGGGCTTTGCGGTCGCCGGCTTGGGCGGCTTTAACGAGTGCCTGTTCGCTGGGCATTAGAGCTCGTAGGCGACGCCGATCACGCCTGCGCCGGCATGTGTGCCGACTACGGGGCCTATGTGTGCGATTCGAATCTCTTCAGGTCGAATTTCTTCAGGTCGGATGTCGTTTGGGTTCACGGTTGAGCTGATCATGTCTACAAAGGTGTCTATGTCTTCGGCGGCACCATGCATGACCGAGAGGTTTTTGATGGCGCCGGCTTCGGCGACATGGTTGCGCATCCATTCGAGTGCCTTTTTGCGGGTGCGTTGACGTCCAGCTTCGGCGACAACGCCGTCGGATAAGTCGACGATGGGTTTGATCGACAGCATTGAGCCGAGCATGGCTTGGGCACCGCCG
>JAAXHB010000393.1 GCA_012271125.1 Actinomycetota bacterium
TCGGGCTAGCTGCCGCCATTGTTGGTGCTGCTACCGATGGTGGTTCACTGCTCCTAGCAATCACTCGAATCCTCGTCGGCGCGCTATTCCTTGGCGCTGTTACCGACACGATGCTGCTCGGGCACTGGTACCTCGTGCAACCTGGACTCCGCCGAGCTCCGCTGCTGCAACTGGTTAAAGCCAGCACATTGCTTTGGATACCCGAAACGATTGTCATGTTGATACCCACCGGCATGGTTTCTGTGCTCAATGGCACCATCGACGACGGCTACAACGGCATCCTTGGCTGGTTCTGGGCGGTATGTGTGGTTGCCACAATCGGATTGCTGGCATTAACCCGTGCCGCTCTCAAAGAACGCGAATATTCAGCAGTAATGGCAGCAACCGGACTTGTGTATCTGGCAATCGTCACCGCCTTCGGTCAAGACCTTGTCGCCCGAATCCTCCTAGCCCCTTAACCCCCCGAATCCTCCTAGCCCTAACCGAAGTTGAAACGGGGCCCAAGCGAAGTTAAAACGGATATTGCCAGTCCCTATACGCCTAACCTCAGAGACTCGCTGGCTAGGGCACACTAAAGGTCTGCTAATGGAGGTTTTATGACCATCACAGTCGCTCACGCCAACACACCATCTGAGCAAACAGAAGTTATAGCGCATCTAATCACAGTCGAGATCGCCAAAACCGGGCTCACTGCTTACAACGCCGACACTGCCCTGCTCGAATCTACCGGTTTCAAGGGCAAAAAAGACCAGATAAGTCGCCAGAAGATCGGCGACCAATTGACGGCATTCGTCGGAATTGGCAAGGCCGCCGACGTTACGCCGGCATCGCTACGCCGTGCTGCAGCGGTGTTTGCCCGCACATGTCGTCGCCATCAACACATCAGCCTTGTGCTTAGCGATTTTGAAGACATCACGACATCAGATGCTTTGCAAGCCCTTACAGAGGGTGCCATCCTCGGCAACTACCGCTACACCCGCTTCAAGTCTTCAAGTAGCGACAAGATTTCTGTCAACAACGACGACAATGATGATGCCGGCAATGATGATGTCGGCGATGATGATGTCGACAATGACGACGACATCGATGCCAGTGATGATGATAGTGACGATATGGACGACAACTCTGACCTTGACTCGGACGACGATGACAGTGACAACAGCAGCGACAACGACCGCAAACTCGAAACCGTCGAACTAATCACCGACGTTTCCGATGACGACGCCATCAAACGTGGCATCGCAATAGCCAACGCCACCTGTCTGGCACGTGACCTCGTCAACGAACCCGGTGGTTCACTCACCGCTCCCAAGTTCGCAGAACAAGCCATCGAAGTCGCGCAAGTAGCAGGACTTGAAGTCGAGGTATGGGAGCTCGACAAGATCAAAGCCGAACGCTTCGGCGGACTCCTAGGCGTCAACCGCGGCAGCGAACTCCCACCACGTTTCGTTCAAATCAAATACACACCAGCTACAGACGCACCAACCATCGCTTTAGTCGGCAAGGGCATCACTTTCGACGCCGGCGGGCTCTCCATCAAAACCGCAACCGGCATGATGACCATGAAAATGGATATGGCAGGTGCTGCCGCAGTGCTAGCCACCATGTCCGCTATCGCAATACTCGCACCACCGGTGGCAGTTCACGCCTACATGCCCCTGACAGACAACATGCTCGGCGGCGATGCCACCCGCCCTGGCGACGTCTTAACCATCCGCAACGGCAAAACCATCGAAGTCGCAAACACCGACGCCGAAGGCCGTCTCATTCTCGCCGACGCACTTTCGCTGGCATGCGAATCGAAACCCGACGCGATCATCGACCTAGCCACCCTCACAGGTGCCTGCATGGTTGCCCTCGGCCCCCGAATCGCTGGTCTAATGGGCAACAACGACAACTGGATCAATCAAATCAAAACCGCTGCCGATACCACCGGCGAACGTGTCTGGCACCTGCCCCTACCAGCCGACTATGAAACGCAGTTCAAATCCAACATTGCCGACATCAAAAACATTGGCACCAGCCACGGCGGAGCACTCACCGCCGGACTCATATTGCAAAAGTTCGTGTCCAAGAAAATCCCCTGGGCACACCTTGACATCGCCGGTCCCGCGCACTCAGACTCAGTCGAAGCCGAAATTTGCAAAGGCGGCACCGGATTCGGCGTACGCACCCTGATCGAACTAGTCAGCTCGTTTCAACCACCACAGGACTAGGCGCAACCGCTAACCCCCTCCCGTTCACCACTGGGCTAACGGGCAATACCTTTGCCACATCACCAATAGAAGGACCAATAGAGGGATGAGCCAACATCCCATCGAGCCGACCTTTCGCATCACCTA
>JAAXHB010000394.1 GCA_012271125.1 Actinomycetota bacterium
GTCTAGGCGCCAATCCGCATCCGGCACTTTGTCTCGAAGATTTCACTGCTCGTGAGGATCTACTCCCCACAATTGAAGCTTGCTTGCGAGTCTTTGATCAGGCAGGTAATCGTGACAACAAGCTGCGTGCCCGCATGAAATGGCTGGTCGACACGCTCGGTTTTGAAGAGGTTCAGCGTCGCGTTATCACACAGCGTCGCACTCTGTTGGCGTCAAGTAGTTGGCCCGGCGGACTCCCCGATGAGGTGTTGGCATTCGGTGACGAACCAGCTGGAGTTGTCACCGATGGCGAAGTCACCACAATCGGACAAGGCACCATGGTTCAAATCAGCTCATCGAACCCCTATGAACGCTGGGATCGCGCCAACGTCGTGCGCGGCATCAAAGACGGAACCGTTTCTATCTACGCCCATGCGCAACTCGGCGACATCACCGGCGACCAGTTCCGAGCACTCGCAGCTCTACAAAGTGATCTCGGTGCCGACGTCCGACTGACCAACCGACAAAACCTGGTGTTCAGAGGTCTTGACGAAGCAGATTTGCCCATGATTTATGAACGCCTTGAGGCACTTGGCATGGCACGCCCCGGTGCTGAGCTGATTCGTGACGTTGTTGCATGCCCAGGTGCTGACACCTGCAACTTGGCGGTAACCCAAAGCCGCGGCCTTGCCAAAGCCATCGGCGACGATCTCGAAGAGGCCGGCCTAGCCGAAGTGTCCGGTGTGCGCATCAACATTTCGGGTTGCACTAACTCCTGTGGACAACATCACGCCGCCGACATCGGATTCTTCGGTGCCGAGCGCCGCGCCAACGGTCGCAAAGCCCCCGGCTATCAAATGCTCATCGGCGGACACATCGGCGACGACCAAATGCACTTCGGAGCGAAGGTCATGCGCCTGCCCGCCAAGAGCGCCGCGCAAGCCGTCACCCGTGTAGTTGGCAGCTTCGTGGATCAACGTGAGGCAGGTGAGTCCTTTAGAGATTGGATGCTGCGAGTCGGTGGTGCCGACGCCGTTGCAGAACAGCTCAAAGATTTGGACGCATTCCCGTCCTATGAGGACGACCCCAGCTACTACACCGACTATGACGAAACCGACCCCTTCGAGGTATC
>JAAXHB010000395.1 GCA_012271125.1 Actinomycetota bacterium
GTTTTCGTAATTTTTAAGGTTTTTTTTAAGTCGTCCGTTACTTCAGCTAATTGTAATTTTTTACCTTTTCCTAACCACCTAAAAAACTTGTGGTTAACTTCTAAACTGCTAACTTCGCTTCATCTTAGTCCTAAATTAGCACAAATTAAAGTTGATTTTAAAACAGCAATTTTAGTTTCTCGGTTTGCTTTTAAATTCTTGATTGCTGCTAAAAGTTCATGTAAATTGCGTTCATTATAAGATCCCGTGTTGCGTAGTTTTCATTCTTTTTTAATTTTCGGCAGTTGATTAAACGGGTTTGTTTTAATTACTCCTTTTATTAAAAATTCGTCATAAATTTTTCTAATAAAAAAACGGTTTAAAAGAGCGGTGTTGTTTTTAAAGTTTTTTAAAAGATATGCTTGGTAAGAAAGGGCGTTTTCTCTTTCCACTTTTAACCAGTCTAAATTTTCTTTTTTTAACCAGTTTTCGTACTTAGTGATTGCTGGTTTAAAGTCTTTTCTGGTCGTGGGTGTTAATGCTGCTTCGTAATTTTTAATAATAAATTCACAGTCAAACATCATCTTTTTAACTTCGTCCGTTTGGTGGTTAACAATATTATTAGCTATAGCTAAATTTAATAGTTGTTGTTTTTTATCAGCAGGTAGTTGCTTTATAAAATTGTTAATCCCCTCTTTTTTAATTTGATTAATAATTTGTTTGCTGTTGATTAAATTAGTCATTTTTAAGACACTACTTTTTCAACTTTTAAGTTCATGTATTCGTCATCATTTTCGTCAGTTTTCACATGATAGTAGCAATCAAAGCACTCTCACTGTCTTGTGTCTTGATTTAGTCCGCTTTTAGGATCACCACATTTTCAGCACGGGGTTTTCGTAGCTAATAATTTTTTTCTACAATCATCACACCTAACATAGCTATATTTGATTGGTGCTTTACAATCAACACAATTTAAAAGTAATCTGTAATTTTTAGTCATTTTCAAAGGCGGCTTTTCAAAGGTCAGGGCGGTTTATTAAACTTTCTGCTGCTTTAAATTGGTCGTAATTCTTCATCATTAAAATTGCTGTTAGTTGCTTTCTTAAACTTTTTTTACCAATCAAATTTTCTGTTTTCATCATTACTTACTTTTTAAACTAATTAAAACTACAGAGATATTATAGCAAATATAACCTAAGATTATTGCTGTTTTAGTTATTTTTAACACTGTTATAACTCCCTGGTTAACCTAACTAACTCCGCTCCCTTAGTAACAGCAATCACCAAT
>JAAXHB010000396.1 GCA_012271125.1 Actinomycetota bacterium
CCGGGCTTGACATCCCCACCGCCGGATGCCATGTTTTAAACGGCACCCAAGCGCTGCAATATGTGCGCAGCCGCCACTACACCGAGCTCATCAACGGACGCTGGCGCATCGAAAACGAAGACGACCTCGCCCGCATCTCCCGCCAACAGGACTTCCTCGTGCTCGCCTTGGATCGTGCCATCGACAGGGGCGTGCGCAACCCCTTCACCCTCGCCGAACTGCTCGAAGCTGGCGCCCAATCTGTCACCCTCGACAGCGAACTGACCCTCGCCGAACTGATCAACCTCGGCAACGCCTTCAGCGACTTCAATCCTGAGAACCTCCACCGCCACAGCCTCGCCGTCCAAGCGCAGTTCATTGAAATAACCGATGATGATGACGACGATGACGAAAACGGCAACGACGGTGACGGCAGCGAAGACACAGCCATTACTAACGATTTCAACGACAACAATTTCAGTAGCAACGACAACTTGTTCAGCGACCCCTTTATCGGTAACCCCCAAACCGACAATTTTTTCGCTAACGATCCATTTTTGGATGACCCTGACCTGATTTTTCTCGAACGTGTCCCTACCGATGACGACGTCTCCGACGACGATGACGAGCCAATGCTGCGCTATGTGGGCGAAGTTGCTCTAGTTCGTGCCAACGAGCACATACTCAACATCTTCCGAGGCGTCTGGAGCCTTCCTGACACTGACTCCAGCAACAATGACTCCAGCAACGACTCAGACGATAATTTCGACAACTCTTCCAGCAATAACTCAAGTAGCGATTCCAGTGACGCCAACAACTCCAACTCATCAAACGGCTTTTTCACGACCCCATCCGATGACAACCAACTAATCATCCAGGGTCGCCCACCCGAAGGCCAATCCTGTGGCTAACGCCACCATTCTCGGTGCTGGCTATGTCGGCCTCACCACTGCTGTCTGCCTAGCCCATCTCGGTAATCAAATCATCTGCGCTGACGTCGATGAACACAAAATCACCGCACTCAAGCAAGGCAAAGTCTCCATCCACGAAGACCGTCTCGAGGAACTTGTCAACGAAGGCATCGGTTCAGGTCAACTCACTTTCACCAACTCGGTCAACGAAGCCGTCGCCAACACCGACTTTATCTTCTTGTGCCTCCCCACCCCCGAAGCTCCAGACGGCACTGCCGACCTCAGTTTCATCACCACCGCCGTCGAAAACATCGCCCCCCATTTGACGCCTAATGCTGTCGTCATTACAAAGTCCACCGTCCCAACCGGCACTACCGAAATCGTCGCCGCCCACCTACAACGTGACGACATACATGTCGCTTCCAACCCCGAGTTCCTACGTGAGGGCACCGCTGTTGCCGATTTTCTCACCCCAGCTCGTGTCGTCATTGGTGCCAACAGCGCCGAGACCTCACAGCGCATCGCCAGCCTCTACGCACAGCTTGAT
>JAAXHB010000397.1 GCA_012271125.1 Actinomycetota bacterium
GTGACCCGCAACTGGGGTGCTAACACGACAGTTGATCTAGCTGTCCTTACACATGGCACAGCAGATTCTTGCACTGCTGGCTGTTTAGGCGTGAGCGACAAGGGCGACTTAGACAGCGGCACCGGCACGATCACCTGGGACAACAACGACAGGGTTTTCAAATACACGATCCCCGGCAACATCGCTGTGACCTCGACCACGTTCAGCTACACAACTCGTGGCGCTCGAGGTGCCAACAACGCCGAGCAGACTGCCACTGTCACCGTCAATGTCACCACTAATGAAGACACCTTGAACGATAAAACCATCACCGGTCTCACCCGCAAGGGTGCCCAACGAGTGGCCGAAGCAATAGACGTCCTCAACGCCAGCCCCGCCGACACTTGCGCAGCCGGCTGCACCTCGGTCACCACGTCGGCCATCTCAGTCACCGGTGCCACCGCCAACTGGAACTCCCAAACCCAGCGCGTCGACTTCGTCGTTCCCGAGAATCAGATAATTCCCAACAGCAGCGTCACCTTCAACTACACAACACCAGGGTCGATGACCACCGAAACGGTCACCCTTGACTTTGACGTCAAATATGACTCCCTTGTTGACGACGCTATAACGGTTCAGCGTCTGGGCGATGACTCCATCACAAATGAGCCCCTAGATGTCCTCACTGATGGCACCGACGACACCTGTGATGCCGGCTGCACAGGCTTAGAAGTTGTCGCTGGCAGCTACACAGGCACGGGCACCATCGAGTTGAACAACGATGGTGATGGGTTTGTTTATTCGCTTGGTGCCGGGGTGACTGAAAGTGATCTCACTTTTGAGTATCAAACCGATGGCTCCTACAACAGCACCACTGGAGCTCGCACCAAAGCAATGGTCACTTTGACTATAGACGTTATCCAGGTCGTTGAATAGTCCTAAACGTTTTCGCCATCACCCCCATCCCCAGCATCACCCGTCCCCAGCATCATCCCCATCCTCCCCTCCATCACCAAACTTGCCGCGCACCTCTTCAATATCACCCTGCCATACCCCCATCAAACGCGACGGCCTAAACCCCATCGCATGGTTGATGTCCAACATTTGCGAGTTGCTCGCCGCATTGCCGGTGCGCAACATCGCCACATCAGGCCGCTCATCTCGCAAACGTTTCCACATTGACGCCTTAACCCATCGCCCAATCCGCCGCCCTCGATGCGCCGCCGGCACAACCGTGTTCCACTGCCACGACACCGCTGGCCGATGCGAGTTCACATACACCTCGGTTAACCCCGCTCCATCCCCATCAGGGCCCAACGCCAGCATCGCCCAATACTCAAACCCCATCGCCTCCCGCGCCGCGATCTCACCCTGAACCGCCTCACCGTCCACGACCATGTCGGCAATATCAAGATCATCGGTTGGCGCATCGTTCATAGCGTTGACACATTCGGTCAGTGCCGGCAACCACTCACCAGGACATGACCCTTTCCAATGCACCAGCTCATACCCATCAGGCGCAGCCTCAACCCAGCGATCCATCAAGTCACCATTCACGTCAGCCATGACCAAATCCGCCTCACGCTCGGTATATGCCAACTTCATGTTCATATTCGTCCACAACTTGTCAGGCTCAGGCGAATAGTCGTCCCAAAGCATCACCGAAGTCCGCCCTGACTCCGCCGCCATCTCCAACAACTCCGCCACTACCGAAATGGTCGAAATGACGATCTGCATCGCATACAACACGTCGTGAGGCATCCCCGCCGCTGCTGG
>JAAXHB010000398.1 GCA_012271125.1 Actinomycetota bacterium
CACCAACAGCAGAAGCCGCCAAATACGCCTCAAACGCTTTCTTAGCAACCCGGCTTTCCTATGTCAATGAACTGGCAGCCTTTTGTGAACATGTTGACGCCAACGTCACCGATGTCTTACAAATCATGTCGCTCGACACTCGCATCGGCAAAGACTTTCTCAACCCTGGCCCAGGCTGGGGCGGTTCATGCCTGCCCAAAGACACCCGAGCGCTTCTAGCAAGTGCTCAATCAAGCGGCTACGACTTCAAGGTTCTCCGTGCCGCCGTTGAAGCCAACGACGACCAGATCGAACGTGTCATACGCAAAGCCAATGACCTCGTCGCCTTAGACGGCGCTCAGGTGGCGCTACTAGGCCTATCTTTCAAAGCCAACACCAACGACTTGCGCCGCTCACCAGCCGTTGCTATCGCCGAACAACTAGCCACAAAAGGTGCGACAATCGCAGGACACGATCCCATAGTCGAAGCAACCGCAGTAGCACATCTAAAAAACTTCACTTTCTTCGACAACGTCTACGACGCCTGCCAAGATGCCGACCTCATCATCGTGGCAACTGAATGGCAGGACTACCGCTCTTTAGACGTTGACAAGATCGCCGAATTAATGAGTCAGCTCAATGTTCTTGATACCCGCAACCTGCTTAACTCCGATGACTGGACAGGTTTCATCTACGCATCAATGGGCGCCCCCACTATTACCCCTACCTAGAAGCCAGACCACTCTCCAGCACGCAACGCCTAAACCCGACGAGCCTCCGCAGCTTCGCGATTTGCTAAGTACCAGTTCAGCGTTGCCTTCAACCCAACCTCAAAATCAGTAGACGCCTCAAACCCAAACAACTCTCGTGCTCGACTTGGATCAACCCCACGCCGTGGCTGCCCATCCGGGTATGAGTCATCCCAGCGAATCTCACCTTCAAAACCGGTTGTCTTTGCTACCAGCTCAACTAGCTCAGCAATCGCGATTTCACGATTGGCACCCAGATTGACCGGTGCTTCTCCGTCGTAGCACTTAGCAGCAGCGATAATTCCCCGCGCAGCATCATCAACATATAAGAACTCGCGTGTGGCGCTTCCGGTACCCCAAACCTCAATGAACGCGCTCCCATACTCAATTGCCATTACACACTTGCGGATTAGTGCTGGAATCACGTGGCTCACATCGGGATGAAACTTGTCTCCCGGCCCGTACAAGTTGGTCGGCATCAAATACACCCCGCGTTGTCCATATTGCGCACGATTTGCCTGTAGATGAACCAAATGCGCAAGTTTGGCTATCCCGTAGGGCGCATTGGTGTCCTCTGGAAACCCCTGCCAGAGCGAGCTTTCCTGAAAAGGCACTGGCGTGTGCTTCGGGTAGGAACAAATCGTGCCGACTACCACTGTTTTAGGCACATCAGCCTTTCGAGCCGCTTCGATGACGTTGGTTCCCAGCAAAAGATTGTTCAAATACAACTCAGCGGGTTTTTGACGATTCGCACCTATTCCGCCCACTTGAGCAGCAAGGTGTATAACCACATCAGCACCGCTTGACCCGATAGCAGTATCGGCAGCATCAGCGTCTAGCAAGTCCAGTTCAGCACTTGACGGTGCAACAACTTCAACGCCTTGCTCATTCAAGGCCCGCACTACCGCAGAGCCCAAAAACCCACCGCCACCTGTCACAAAAACCCGCTTCACTTGCCATCACCTGTCGTAACTCCACTTGACGGATGGCTCACCGTTCAAACGCTACCCTTCGCACCCATTGAGACTTGGAGAGCTTGGGCAAGAAGCAGAGAAAATGAAGCATAGAAAATGAGGTGGGGTTAGAAGAAAAGTGAGAAATTGAGTGAGAAATTAAGTTGGTGCAAAGATAAAGGATTGAGTTGAGAAGGGGATTGCTGAGAATGGGATCAAGTGGTGAAGTGTTGCGTGTAGGGGCGGTTGTTGAGCAGTGTTGGCATCGTGTTCCTGGTGGAACCGCCACGGCAACAGCGCGAAGCATGGAAGCACTTCAATCACGTGAGGATCTTGAAATCGTCGGCATCTCAGCTCTTCATGCCAAAGAACCGTCGGTGCCACTATCAGATGACATACCTGTGTGCAGAGCTCCGCTGCCTCGACGAGCCCTCTATGACTCCTGGCATTACTTGCGCCACCCTCGCCCTGGCCTGCTCGGGCAAGTTCTCAAGAACCTCGACATCGTTCATGCCACCGGGGGAGTGGTGCCTCCCGCACCTCGTTCTGCGCTGGTCGTCACTATTCACGACCTGATCTTCCAATCCAATCCCGAATGGTTCACCTCTAGAGGTGTCCACTTTGCGCAAAAAGCATTTGAGTTAGCCAAAGCCGAAGCCGATCTGATCATCGTGCCCTCACAAGCAACCGCCGATGCTTGCCAAGAAGCAGGCATTGAAATAGACCGCATCCGCATTGTCCCTTGGGGCGTCGATGTAAAGATTTCCGAAGCATCAATCTCCGACGTCGTTGCCAAGTACAAGCTCCCTAGCCAGTTCGCCCTATGGGTTGGCACAGCTGAGCCTCGCAAAAACCTGCTCCGTTTGATCGAAGCTGTTGCCCAAACCGAATGCCAAATACCGCTAGTTCTTGTCGGTCCTACCGGTTGGGGCAACACCGGCATCAACAATTCAGGCATCAACAACTCACTTGACTCTCCAACCTACAGCGAAAACTCTGCTCCCATCCAACTCGGTTACGTGCCTGAAGATGATTTAGCTGCCCTCTACGCAGCTGCTCACGTCTTCATCTATCCCAGCCTCGCCGAAGGATTCGGCTTGCCTGTTCTTGAGGCAATGGCACACGGCACACCGGTCATCACCAGCTCAAACACCGCTACCGCGGAAATTGTCACCGACTCAGACAGCCTCGTAAACCCCACTGACACTGAAGCTCTTGCGGAAGCAATTGATCTAATAGTTGCCAACACCAGCGAACATCGCCGACGTTCCGAACTCGCCATATTCCGTGCCCGTGAGCTGAATTGGACTGCCACAGCAAATGGCATCGCCGCTGCCTATCACGACGCAGTCCTGTAATCCATTCGTCCCAACCCAAAGCCACCACACCTCTGATTACGTCACAATGCGAATCCTTGCCAATCTCTGTTCAGTCGTTCCTGGAGGTGTTGGCGGCGCGGAGCAATACAGCACAGGTCTCCTCAAAGCCGTTCTAGATCATGTATCTACCGAAACAACCAGCAGCCCTGAATCTGAACTCCAGCTAGAAATCGCATCTCTTGCCGGAGTGCGCGAAGCGCACGCATACCTGAAGCCACATCGTTGGCATGAAGCACCTCTACCTCCCAAGTTCCGCTCACTGCGCTTGTTTGCCGAATCCACTTGGCTAGCTAAAAAATCAAAAGGCTTCGATCTAGTGCATCACTTCGGAGGTCGAGCACCTGCTATCCGTAGGAGAGTAGCGGTAGTCACAATCCACGACCTTCAACCTTTTGACATGCCCGAAAACTTTTCACCACTGAAGCGCAAGTACCTCACCTCTGCCATCACTCGCACCGTCAATTCAGATGCTTTCATTGCCACGCCCTCTCAATGGGTCGCCGACCAAATCTGCACCCGTTTTAACGTTGACCCTTCTCGTCTCTGGGTGGTCCCCCCCAGCATCGAATTACTTTCCCCCACAGATCAACAAGAACATTTTTACGCGTTAGGACTCAACACCGACGACCCGTTTATTTTCTACCCAGCCGCCACTTACCCCCACAAGAACCACAAAGTCCTTATTGACGCCTTCGCCCAAGTCCGTAAAGATCACCCAGACCTAAAGCTCGTCCTAACCGGCGGCGCAGGTCGCTCTCACAACGAGGTAATGGCTCAAGTAACCGCCACCCCGGGTGTTATCCATCTCGGCTATGTCACCCGCCCCCAACTAGAGCACTTATACCGCTCAGCTACAGCACTAGCAATGCCATCAACATACGAAGGTTTCGGACTCCCCGTCGCCGAAGCTCTAGCCGCTGGCACGCCTGTGATTATCAGCAACGCTGGTGCCCTCCCCGAAGTCGCCGCCACAACCACCCCCCTAGACCCCCACACTCCCAAACTCTGGACCGCAGCAATAACCGAACTACTCAACACCCCAACAGAAACCCACGAGGAACCCTCCCAGCCAATATTTTCTCCCACCAACACCGCCACCCAGCTCCTAAAGCTGTGGACAACCTGCCTCAAGCACTAACGGAAGCAACGCCAATAGATTCACAAGTGAGCAGGTACGACGTCGTAAGGTTTTAGGCAATTTGCACTAGCCAATGGTTGCTTCCAAGTAGTGCAGGCGTGAGTGGGCTGGCGGGCTT
>JAAXHB010000399.1 GCA_012271125.1 Actinomycetota bacterium
CCTGGTGCAGCTTCTGCTTCGCTTGTGTCGATGCGCAACACATCAGCACGAGCATGGTCGGCTAGCCGAACCGCTCCGTGCAACATTCCCGGAGCGGTCATGTCATCTACATAGAGCTTGTCGCCCAGCGTCAACTCGGTGGCTTCATACCGAGCCGCCCTAGCACCAATCCCGTTGGAGGAGCCGTTTACGGAAACAGCAGTGCCGGCGGCGATTATCTCTACAGCGTCCAAAATCTTCAAATAGCCCGTGCAACGGCACAAATGCGCACCTAAATGACGTGCAGCCGAGTCACGAGTCAATTCCGAACCCTGCTTATCCACCAACGCCTTAGTTCGCATCACAATCCCCGGCGTACAAAACCCGCACTGCAATGCCCCCGTCGCTCCAAACGCTTCCGCATAACGCTCACGCTCATCAGCCCCCAACCCCTCCAACGTCAACACGTCCGCACCAGCCACCTTGTCCAACGGCACCTGACACGCCACCCGAGCCTTGCCGTCCAGCAACACGGTGCAACACCCGCACTGCCCCGACGGAGAGCAGCCGTCTTTGGCAGCCACTAGCCCAAGCTCCTCACGCAACGCCGCCAACAAGTGCGGATGCTCACCCACCCGCACGGCGACTCCGTTACATACGAAATCGGCTCCAGCAGACATCAGGCGCTCACGGTCACGTTCTTCCAGTGCCAACCCTCAGCCCCGTTCGGTCGAGGCGTCACCGGTCCCTCCGGCTGCACCGCGCCAGTCCCGTCGATTGCACGCACCTGAAGTCGATACGTCCCAGCCGCCTCCGGCGTCCACGGCAACGTCCACTGCACCCAGCTCTCATCGCCCAACGCCTCACCCAACTCACACGCCATCCACGCACCCTCATCGACACGCACCTCAACACCGGCAATCCCCCGAGTCGGCGCCCACGCAATACCGGCAACCATCGCCGGCACCCCAGCCGTCAACGCCTCACTACCACGCGGCACATCTATACGACTCTGGGTCTTCATCGGCCCCTCTTTAGACCAGCCCCGAGGCACCCAGTAGGCGTCAAAACCCTCCCAAGTCGTCAAATGAATCTCATCAATCCACTTAACCGCCGACACATACCCATACAACCCCGCAACCACCAACCGCGCCGGAAAACCATGACGAATCGGCAACGGCTCCCCGTTCATCCCCACCGCCAAAATCGCATTCCGCCCGTCATATGCCACCTCGGTCGGAAACCCCGCCGTCCAATGATCCACCGAACGCCCCACGACCTGCGTCGCCCCCGCCTGCACGCCCGCCCGATCCAACAAATCCGCCAACGGCACCCCATTCCACACCGCATTCCCGACCAAACTCCCGCCCACCGAGTTCGACACACACGACAAAGTGATCACATAATCCTGCCGATCCATCGCCAAAATCTCATCAAAAGTCAACTCATAGGGCGCATCCACCATCCCCGAAAAATTCAAACGCCAACTCGCCGGATCAACCTGGGGCACCGTCAACGCCGTATCAATCCGATAAAAATTGTCGTTAGGCGTTATATAACTGGAAATCCCTTCAATTTCATCTAAAGTGTCCAATACTGCTACTTGTTCTAAGATGTCTGATCTTGTTGACGACGACGACAGCGACGACGAGCCCCCAGTCGAACCATTTGACGACGTTCCCGATGACGATCCTGATGTACCAAAAGCACCTGTTGCACTATCTCGTGCAGTTTCAGCCGCTGACGGGCCCTGGACGAGCCTTCCCAACCCCACTAATCCGAGTGCGGTAACGGCTGCACCGCCTGCCCACCCAAAGAAACTTCGGCGGGTTGCTTGAGGTGTCGGGGATAGGGGGTGGGCGGGCGCGGATTGGGTAGGGGATAGGGGCGAATCGGATATGGGAGGTGGCGTGGATGTTGAGTCGTAAGTAGGGGCGGATATGGGGTCAGATGGGGATTGGGAAGTGAAAGCGGGGTCAGGTGGAGGGTGTGGAGTTGAAGTGGGGTCGGATGAGGCTGGGGATGTTGGAGATGTGAAGGATGGGTCGTTCTCCGGGGATTTCTCCGGGGATGATGTGTGCAGCGGGTCGGGCGAGTAATGGGCGTGTTCGGGGGTGGGTTGGAGGTTGGATGAAGGTTGGGCGACTGTGTCGGATGCGTGGGTATAAGGAGTAGTAGATGGAGTAGTAGATAATGAGCGATCTGGTCGGGCAGTTGAGAGAGAGCCGGCGGGTGCGTAGGACTCGATTGCGAAACGCAACAACGCCATCGTCACAACAAGCCCCAGCGCAGCTGCAATAAACGCAACAACCCAGGACCACAAATCAGGACTAAACGGATTGCGAGCCGTTGCCCAGCCGCCAAGTGCGCCAAAGGCAATAAATGCCCCGACCACCATCTCGCCACGGTCTCGCATTGCCGAAATCCCCAAAAAACCGCCTATAAATAAGGCAATTATCGTTATTCCGGCCAATAAAACCGTCTTTTGGATGGTGCCGAGGTTGGCGATGCTCGCGGCGATGATGTCGCCGGGCGTGTAGTCCGACACCAGTTCGCCAACCGCCACAATCAACGATGGGATCGAGTCGCTCACACCGTCAACAAACTCCCCAAATCCCAACGCCACGCCCACGCCCAAAATGCCCGCCAA
>JAAXHB010000052.1 GCA_012271125.1 Actinomycetota bacterium
CCATCGCCTCGAGAATGCGTCGGAATCGGAAAATCGTCCAAATCAACATCATCGCCAACAACCGAGTTCGCCTGCCACGCCGCCGACGCCACCCGCACTGGCGCAACCCCATTAGACGGCTCCAACGCTGCTCCCATCTTGTCGACAACTTCATCTACGCCACACCCCAACGCCACCGCCGCACTGCGCCGACTCGCCACCGCGCTTGAAAAAATCGGCCACGGCGACCCCTGCGGGTCCTCAAACAACACCGGCCCCGCATCGCCCCGTTCCAGCGTCGCCGCAACATCAGCCAACTCATGGGTCAAGCTCACCGGCTTGGCAACCCGGTTGAGCCGCCCAGCCGCAGCCGTCGCCTCCATATAACTGCGCAAGTCATTTATTTTTGGCATCCCTAAGACATTACGGCGTCTCATAACCTTGCGTCATGCCCCTAACGACGAACATGATGACAACGACTGCGTCGACAACCATGACGACGACGCCATGAACGACGCCAGCGTCGAAACCACCAACGGCCTCACCGTCCTGCACCTTTTCGCCAACCGTACCGCCCACAGCGACGACGCCAAAATAATCGCCGCCGTCGAAACCGCTCAAGCCAACAAAGCCCAAGTTGTCCCCGTTGCCATCCTCGGCCACCACTCCGAACTTTGCTTCATGTCGCTCCACAAAGACGCTTGGGTGCTCCGAGACTTCCAAACTGCCCTCACCGCCGCCGGCCTCGACATCGTCGACAGCTACCTGTCAATCACTGAACTCTCCGAATATGCCGCCGACCTTCCCGAAGCCGCCGCCCAAGCACGCCTGCTGCCGCAACTCCCGCCGCCGGACAAGCCCGCCTGGTGCTTCTACCCGATGAGCAAGCGTCGCAACCCCGACCAAAACTGGTACGAACTCGACTTCGACACCCGCAAAAATTTCATGTACGAACACGGCGCATCCGGTCGCCAATTCCTCGGACGCATCGTGCAGCTCGTCACCGCCTCCGCCGGCCTCGACAACCACGAATGGGGCGTAACCCTCTTCGGCACCGGCCTTGAAGACCTAAAAGACGCCGTCTACACCATGCGCTACGACACCGCCTCAGCCCGCTATGCCGAGTTCGGCGACTTCATCACCGGCTTAGTCGGCACAACCGAGGACATCCTCGCCCGCACCTCCCATTCTTGACGACAACGACGACGTGCGCGAAGACACTGACGACGACGCCAGTCACGACGACAATGACGACATAGTCGACTTGCCACTCAACGACATCCAGGGCTGGCTAACCCTCGCCCAAGCCAACGTCCTCTATCACGCCGCCAGACGCGTCGCCGACGGTCATGACGGCACGTCCTGGGCGACGCCCATCAGCATCGTCGAAATCGGCAGCTTCCATGGCCGTTCTACGGTTTCTTTAGTTTTTGGTTCTTCCCTCCTAACGGATGACACAGATGACACTGACGCCGATGTCAAGGTCATCGCTATTGATCCTCATGCCGGCGGTGATCGCGGCCCCCAAGAAATCACCCCCGATGAAGTTCGTGGCAATGCCGACTACGACACCTTCCACGCCAACCTCGCCAAAGCCGGCATAGCGCACAAGGTTCACCACATCCGCAAATCCTCCCAGCAAGCATTTGCAGACGGTGACGCCCCCGAACAAATAGCACTTCTATTCATCGACGGCGCGCACAGAATTAAACCAGCGGGGTATGACATAAAACAGTGGCGCACCAAAATCCCAGTCGGCGGCACCATGCTCATCCACGACGCTTTCAGCTCAATCGGCGTCACCACAGCCCTAGCACTCACCTGCTTCGCTAGCCGCCACTGGCGCTACATAAAACGAACCGGCTCTCTCGCCGAATACCGCCGAGTACCCAAAATGTCCCGCAAAGCCCAACTCACCAACCTCACCCACCAACTCACCCAACTCCCATACTTCGCAAAAAACCTCCTCCTCAAGATCTTCATCCTCACTACTCGCAGCGCCCGCCCCTGGCCGCATTAGAGGCCGATAAAGGCCAACTCTTCCGTTAGTTAACGCAAACCTGCCCCGATAAGGGCGCTACGACTAACATAAGCGCACCTATGTTTGAAAGGGGAGCGCATGAGTGACGGCAGCTTGGCGTGGATGCTGGTTTCAACGGCGTTGGTTCTGTTTATGGTTCCAGGTCTCGCATTGTTCTATGGCGGAATGGTCAGAGCCAAAAACGTTGTGAACATGTTGATGATGAACCTGTATTGCCTCGGCTCAGTGTCGGTGGCATGGGTAGTCATCGGTTTCTCGCTCGGAAATAGTGGCGACGGAGGCTTCGTCGGCAATCTCGACTATTTCGGTCTACGAGACATCAGCTCTACTGAAGACATCGTTGGCGTTGTCTTCAGCATGACCTTCGCAGTGATAACTCCGGCTCTGATTTCCGGCGCAGTTGCCGACCGAATGAAGTTCAAGGCATGGATGGTCTTCGTGCCGGTTTGGTCAATTCTGGTCTATTGCCCAGTGTTTTTCTGGGTTTACAGCGGCTGGATGCACAAGTGGGGCGTTTTGGATTTCGCTGGTGGCACCGCTATTCATATCAATGCCGGCGCAGCAGCCTTGGCGTTAGTGCTAGTCCTCGGAAAACGCCGTGGCTGGCCCAGAGATCATCATCCTTCACACAGTTCCGTTTTAGTTGTGCTTGGCGCTGGGATTCTCTGGTTCGGTTGGTTCGGTTTCAACGGCGGTTCTGCTTTCGCTTCTGATGAGTTCGCCGCTCGTGCCGTCCTTAACACTTTCATCGCTGGTGGCGCAGGCATGCTCGGCTGGCTAGCAATTGAACGTATGCGTGATCATCGTTCTACTTCAATTGGTGCAGCTTCTGGCGTGATCGCTGCACTGGTCGCAATCACACCGGCAGCCGGCTTCGTTGGCGGTCTCTCACCGATTGTCTTTGGAGTCGCCGCCGGCGTTGTTTGTTTCCTCGCAATCCAGCTCAAGACCGCTCTCGGTTATGACGACAGCCTCGACGTTGTTGGCGTCCATATGGTCGGCGGTATCGTCGGCGGCATCTTGCTTGGCTTATTCGCCGACGTTCAGGCATTCTCTGCTGACTCCGGTGCAGACTTCGCCGAAGGCGCATTTTTCGGCGGCGGTTGGGGCGGCGGAACCCTTATCTGGGATCAGCTCGTCTCAATGGGTGCAGTCCTGCTCTTCTCTTTCGTAGCGACCTGGATTATCGCCAAAGTGCTCGACAAAATCATGGGCATCCGTGTCGAAGACGAAACCGAAGTCGTCGGTCTCGATATCGCCCTACACGCGGAGCGCGCCTACGTCCTCTAGCGACCCCGCCTCCGACGACGTTGACAACGACGACGGGGGCAACCAACCAATTCGCCCAGCAGGAGAGGCAGACCTTCTCCGCTGGGCTGAAACTCTTGCTGGCATAGCTCAAACAGGCCTTGGCTTCACCGAGTCCCTATATGAACGTGAGCGCTTCGAAGAAGTCCTAACCGTTGCAGCCGACATCCGCGCCCACAGTGCCGCCGGTATCGACCCAACCCATCAAGTCCAGGAATGGCTTGACCGTGTCGGCAAAGGCGTCCCCGGCTATGTCACCCCGAAAATCACTGTCGGCGCTGTCGTCGGTGACGACCAGAGCCGCATCCTGCTTGTCAAGCGCAAGGAGTCCGGCTACTGGCTTTACCCAACCGGCTGGGCCGATGTCGGCTATTCACCGTCAGAAATCGCCGTCAAAGAAGTCCACGAAGAAACCGGTATCGAATGCGAAGTAATACGCCCTATAGCGGTGCTTGACGGCATGCGCCGCGGCTTCAGCCGCATCCCACTTGTGACAGTCGTATTCCATTGCCGCAAAACCGGCGGCGAGCTAAAACCTCACCCGCTCGAATGTGCAGACGTCGGCTTCTTCGCCGAAGACAATCTCCCGACCCCTTCAGCCCGCTCCGACCTCTGGTCCCCTTTAGCTTTCGCCGCCATCAACGGCGAACACCCCGACCTCCTCTTCGACCCCCCCAGAAATCCCCCCTGGCGATCCTGACAAAGGCGAACCGTTTGTGAGCAGGGGCGAGTAAGCCCACATCAAGAAGAATCCCGCAAAAACTCCTCGACTTCGGCAACAAGTAGATCAGGGTCAGGGTTTTGAATAGTTGACGTGTCAATCAGGTCTTCAAAGTGTTCGCCTTTGTCAGCATCCCAGCGTTCCTCCATGCGAGCCACGTAGTCGGCACTGTCGTCGTCACGTTCAACAAGGCGACTGATCTCGGTTTCGTAGCGGGTGGCGTCTCGAATCAAGTCGCCCTTGTCTAAGTTCAACCCCAAAATCGCCTCAACTCGTTGAACCAAAGCCAACGCCGCCTTAGGCGAAGGCGCGGCCGGCATATATGACGGCACCGCCGCCCACAGCGACACGGTCGCAACGCCGGCCTCGGCAAACGCCGCCGACAGCACGCCAACGATCCCAGTTGGCCCCTCATAAGTGGAGGCCTGCACGTGATATTCGGATTGTGAGGTCTTATCACTAGAGCTGCCAAACACCTGCACGGGCCGAGTGTGTGGCACATCCGACAGCAGCCCGCCAAGCATGATGACCCTAGTCACACCACGTTCTCGTGCCAGTTCCAAAATTTCGGCGCTAAACGTGCGCCAGCGCAGATTCGGTTCAACTCCACGCAAAAACAACAACTGCGGCTCATCAGCCGACCGCGGCACACGCCGCAGCTCATTGCTCGGCCAGGTCAAATAACGACTGCGGTCTGGGTTGAAGTTCAGTCGCGGCGTCGCCGTTGTGAAGTCGTAATACATCTCAGGCTCGATGGTCGCCTCAACCTCGGCATGCATCTGGTTATAGAGATGCTGAACCGCCAAAGTCGAAGCATCACCGGCGTCGTTCCACCCCTCAAATGCGGCTATCAAAGTGCACGGCGGTGCCCCAGAAAACGCCCTAAGAACAGAGCCTTCTAACTCGTCTTCACGCCCGCCGATCATGTTCTCACGCTAGCGCACCAGATCGGGGTGATTCTTAAAGTGCTCCAATGCTTCTGGGTTCGCCAAAGCGTTCGTGTTCTTCACCGGCTTGCCTTCAACAACAGCCCGCACAGCCGCCTCGGTCATCTTGCCTGACCGTGTCCTTGGAATGTCACCAACAGCGGCGATAACCGACGGCACATGCCGCGGCGACGCCGCCTCACGAATCCGCTGCCGAATCCGTTCCCTCAGCTCATTATCAAGCTCAACCCCATCAGCCATGCGTACAAACAACACCACCCGCGTGTCGCCATCCCATTGCTGACCCACCGCAATGCTCTCGATGATTTCATCCATCGTGTCCACGTGGCGATAAATCTCAGCCGTGCCAATACGCACCCCGCCCGGATTCAAAGTCGTATCCGAACGCCCCGAAATCACAAACCCCCCCGAGGAGGTGCGGCTCACATAGTCGCCGTGTCGCCAAACCCCGTCAATTTGTTCAAAATAAGCAGCCCGATACGCCGAACCGTCAGGATCGTTCCAAAATCCAACCGGCATCGACACAAACGCATTGCGACACACCAGCTCCCCTTCAACCCCCGCCGACAACGACTCACCAGCATCGTCACACACGTCAATATCCAACCCCAGCGCCGGTGCTTGAATCTCACCACGCCGAACCGGCGAGGTCGGATCACCCCCAACAAGGCAGCCACACAAGTCAGTCCCCCCCGATATGGACGCCAAATGCACGTCGGCTTTCACGTTCTCATACACCCAATCAAAAGACTCCGCCACCAACGGCGACCCTGTCGACGTAATCGTTCGCACCGACCCCAAATCATGCGTCGCAATAGGGGAGATGCCCGCCCGAGCGCACGCATCAATGAACTTCGCAGACGTCCCCAGCAGCGTCATCTTCGTCTCATCAGCCAGGTCATACACCCGGTTCATGTCCGGCCATCCCGGAGCGCCGTCATATAACACCAAAGTCGCATCACTTGCCAAAGCGCTCACCAGCCAGTTCCACATCATCCAGCCCGTCGTCGTGAAATAAAAGACCCGATCCCCAGGCTTCACATCACAATGCAGCTGCTGCTCCACCAAATGCTTCAACAACAACCCACCGCTGCGATGCACAATGCATTTCGGCACACCGGTCGTGCCCGACGAATACAACACATACCAAGGATGATCAAACGGCATCGCCCGAAACGCCACCGGCGTCGGCTCACCGCCGTACCCCGCCCCGTAGCCATCTAGCCAGCCCGGTTCAACCCGCACATCTCGTCGCAACCCCGACAACCCCTTGACAATCTCAGCAATCCGCCCTGCGCAGTCATGACGCCTGCCGTTGTATGGATAATCGCCGCACCAAAACAACACCGTCGGCTCAATCTGCCCAAACCGATCCAACACCCCGCTCGGCCCAAAATCCGGCGAAGCAGAGCTAAAAACCGCTCCCAGACCAGCCGTTGCCAACATAATGGCGACAGTTTCAGGACAGTTCGGCATCCACGCCGCCACACGATCCCCAGGCCCAACCCCACAATCCACCAACAGCTGCTGGGTGCGCCCAACCATGTCATGCAGCTGCGCCCGAGTCAGCTCAACGGACTCGCCATCCTCTGAGCGATAGATGATCGCCAAATCCTCGCTCGGCTCGCCCAGCAGGTTCTGCGCAACGTTTAGCTTCGCATCCGGCAAAAACCGTTTCTGATACAGCTCAGGCCCGTCAACTTGACTTAACCGCTCACCTCGCTCACCGACAACGCCAAAAAAGTCCCATACCGCCCCCCAAAACTCAGCAGCATTATCAACCGACCAGCGGTGCAAATCCCCCACATCCCCTTCAAAGACCCAGACCCGAAACCGCTCCATCGCCGTCCCCGCCACCCTCTCCTCACTAGGCGTCCACAGAATCACGACGACGACTCCAGCGCCTCCCGTAACGCAGCAATATGTGACGGCGTGCTGCCGCAACATCCGCCGATGACAACGGCTCCGGCATCGAGCATTCGCTTGGCGTATTGACCCATGACTTCGGGCGTGGCGTCATAGACCAGCTTGTGATCGTGCCATTCAGGAACGCCCGCATTGGGTTTAGCAACAACCAAAGTCTCAGTCCCCGCTAATCCTGACGCGATCTCAGCAACAGCAGCCTCAGTATCGGCCAAATTCGCTCCGCAATTCGCCCCCAAACCAGCCAACCCCAAATCAACCAACCCCGCCGAAACCTCAGCACCCGATGTCCCCATCATCGTGCGCCCAGCCGTGTCAAAGCTCATCGTCACCACAATCGGCAAATCCGTAACACTGCGAGCCCCTGTCACCGCAGCCAGCACTTCATCAAGAGCACTCATCGTTTCAATCCACAACAAGTCCGCCCAACCATCTGCCAACGCCGCCGCCTGTTCAGCAAACGCCGCCGCGCAGTCGGCAACTGTCATTTCCCCCAGCGGTTCAATCAGTTCCCCAGTCGGCCCCATCGAACCGGCCACTTTGCTTATGGGTGGTTCGCTCTGGCGAACCACCACGGACTGGGTCGTGGTGTTAGTGCTCTGGTGATTAACACACCCCCGAGCAATCTCAGCAGCCGCCCGATTCAGTTCATGAACCCGTCCCTCACATCCATGTAAGCCAAGCCGAAAACGGTTCCCTCCAAAGGTGTTGGTGAGCACAACCTCCGCCCCCGCAGCCAAATACGCCTCATGAATGCCAGCAACCAACTCCGGGCGTTCAACGTTTAGTAACTCAGGGCAATCCCCAGAGTCCAAGCCAGCCTCAAAAAGCTGAGTGCCCATTGCGCCATCAGCTAGCACCCAGCCTTTCTGAGCTAGCAGTTCGGCGAATGGATTGGTAATCAGAAAATGTCGATCAGTTCGGAAACTGGCGCAATTCCGCCGCCGCCAATTGACACATCAAAACGCCCCAACCGGAACTCGTCACGAGCAAACGGCTTGTACGTGCTCAGCGAGTTGTGCGGCCCTCCCGGTAGCGCAAAGTCTCTCAAGGTTCCATCAGCCACCGCTGCCTCAACCGAGTCATAGGTCAGCTCCGGTCCAGCAGCCAAAGCAATATGTTCAAACAGGTTCAACAACCGGCAATAGCGACGTGTTGCTAAGAACCAGTTCTCCTCAGTCGGCTCAATAACAGCCGGATCGATCACTGTCACACCCAAAGCGTCTTCCACAAGCGCAACGCACTCCTGCAGCAGCGGGTCGTCCCACATTTCCGCATCGGTGACGCTGGTAACGGTAAACACATCAAGTACTCGATCACGATCCACCGACTCACCAAGATTGCTCAACCCAGGCTCATGGTTTGCCCACACGGGGACACTGCCCTCAAGGCCCGCTTGGTGCATGCCACGCAAAATCGCCGACGGATTCCCATTAGCAAAAATCACGTTCGCGTCCGAATTGCGGAAGCGCTCATAAATCACTTCCAAGATCGCATCTTGTGTCGCCTGGTCGCCGTCGTCAGCGTCAAGCACAGCACTTTCCACGATGTCAATGCCACGACTCTCAATCGCTTCCTCAACGGTTTCCTTGTCGGCTACCTCGGTCGGATGGGTAATCAAAAAGACTTTGGCATCATCGGCACGTCCGGTCTCAACCATCAAATTAAGCAGCGTGTTGGTCGCCTGATCGGTGGACTCAATCGTGTCATACCAAGGTGCGGTCGACTCGGCGTACAGCGCCGGCGTAATTTGCCCACCCACGAGCATCGTGTCGTTAATGGAGGTGATGCAGGTGTTGACCGTCGCCGCCGGCCCCAAGAACCCGCCCAGCACGGCAAACACCTCATTGTCCTGGGTCAAAACCGTGCAAGATTCCTCAGCTTCAACGGTGCCAACCGGACTATAAAAGTCATATACCGCCTCAACCTGGCGACCATAAATGCCACCCCGAGCGTTCAAATCGTCAATAAATACTTTCCAAACCGCTTCCTGGTCGCCCCAACCAGCAGGTAACCAGTTGTTCTCAACTAACGACGCTAAGTCCAGCATCGAAATCCCAACCTGAATCGTCTCAGCCGTCACCCCCTTATATGACGCCGTCAACACCACCTCCTCATCAGAATCATCCCCATCGACGTCGACACCGTCTTCAACGACAACATCATCGACGACGACATCATCCGCGCCGCCGGCGACATCGTCGGTCGCGCTGTCGGCAACATCTCCCCCCGCGCCAACATCGCTAGACCCCCCAACATCGGCACTGGAACCATCCCCCGCCCCACACGCCCCAGCAAAAAAAGCCACCAAAAAAACCCACAGACAAAATCTTCTCATAACCCTCAAAACTACCCCACTCCCAAGAAACAATAAGAAGGTTGCTTGCAGCGTTGCGTGAGTAGGGGCGAGTTTGGAAAATCTTTTTTGGAGCGTTAGGAGAGATAGATAACAATGAAGGGCGGGTTGTGCGAGCTTTTGAAACGATCGAGCCGTAGCGAGAAACACTGGGCCTGCGCAGGGAGGGCCGAGCGTTAAGCGGCTT
>JAAXHB010000400.1 GCA_012271125.1 Actinomycetota bacterium
GAGTAACGCCTGGCCAGGCAAAGGATGCTGTTCGTGTTCTCTTGCAATGGATTGGCGTTGACCTGCAAGACCCCGGCCTGGTTGGCACGCCCGACCGTGTCGCACGAGCGCTCCGGGAGGTCACCGAGGGCTATGACGTGGATGTCGAGCAGCTGCTCGACAAGGTTTTCGACAGTAATGCCGACGAGATGATTGTCCTGAAGAACGTGGAGTTCTGGTCAACCTGCGAGCACCATCTTATCCCCATCCACGGCAATGCGTCGATTGGCTACATACCCGACGGGGGGATGGTGGTCGGCCTAAGCAAGCTGGCGCGTCTCGGGCCCGCACCCGCGGGGCGCCTGCAGATTCGGGGGCGTATGCCCGCGGACATTGCACCCGACTTGATGAAGCACCCCCGGCCGCACGGCACCGCCGTGGTTATCGAAGCAACTCATATGTGCATGGCGAGCCGCGGCGTGAACACGTCTGGCACTATGGTGACCTCGCATCTCACCGGCGTGTTTCGTGATGACGAGTGCGATGCACGCGCGGAGTTCTTCAGCTTGGTGCGTGGTGGCTGAGGCCAAGTGCAGCAAGTGCGGCGCGCTCATCCTGTGGGTGACGATGGTGCGCGACGGCAAGCCGGGCAGCAAGATGCCGCTCGATGCCGTACCGACGAAGGATGGCACTATCGAGCGCAAGCGTGGCAACCACAGCGCTATCTGGTACGGGCGCGTTGTACCCAGGACGGAACGCATGATGACAGGTCGTGCGCTGCTCTACGTGTCGCACTTCGCGACGTGCCCTAACGCCGAGGAGTTCCGTCGTGGCGGGTAACTTTGACTGGGATGAATACCACGGCATCAAGCGCAGGACGCCACCAAGGTCGCCTGATGAGTACAACGGTATCCTTCCAGGCCATACGCCTGTCCAGTGCACACCGATCGAAGCTGTGTGGTGCCCCGTCTGTGGAGATTGTATTTGCGACCGCGAGGTGTCGATGAACGACCCGCAGTGTCCGCTACACGCGCCATGGAGCAACCATGGCCGGTGAGGACGAAGGCTATCGCGAATGGTGCCGACACCAGCGATGCGCCCAGTGCAGCAAGCTCCCACCGAGCGAGGCGCACCACGCCGGCATCAGCGGCATGGGTATGCGCGCCCACGACAACACGTGCGTGCCGCTGTGCCTCTACTGCCACAACGACTGGCACGCAGCCAGTGGGCCGTTCAAGACGATGCGCAAGGCCGAGCGCAGGGCCTGGGC
>JAAXHB010000401.1 GCA_012271125.1 Actinomycetota bacterium
GCTGTTAACAATGGGTTTGACTTTCTGGGAGTGCCATGACCGTGGCTATCCACGCAAGGTGACGATCTGGTGGCTGCTGTTTGTGTTCACGCTTGCCCACGCAGTTGGCTATGTGATCTTGCGCTTCCTTGTAAGACCTAAAGCAAATAAGACCTGAAACAAACAAATCCTAAAACAAATAAGGCCTAAAACAAAGAAAGATTGAGACGATGCTGACGCAACTCTGGGAGCGCATCAAGGCAATCCCGCCTCGAATGAAGCTGTTAATAGCGGTGGGCTTATTCTTGCTGTTGGCAGTGTCAAACTTCGGTCCACTAAACGGCTGCAACGACGTTGAAATCGACGCCGATCGAGCCGTAGAAATCGCCCGCCAACAAATTGACTTCGAACCGGAGCGAACTGAGGTGCGATTGTTGCGCCAGGGCATGGGGCACGCCTGGGTGGTTGTTTTCACCATCAGCGACCCAGACGGCGGCCGCAACGACTTCCTCAAACACTCCACAGTCCGCATCGACCCCGCAACCAGCGAAGTCCTAGACGTCACCCACCTCACCCCTTAACCCCCAACAGGCAGTGACGTCGTCTGCTTGGGCATTACCAACTAAATCCCATAGAGGTCTAAACCCTGCCCCGCTAGCGTCAAGGGCATGAAACGACTTTTTTGGCTAAGCGTGGGCTATCTCGGCGGACTCGGGTCAGCCCTATGGGTTCGTAAACGCATCCGTGAAACCGTCGAGCGTTACACCTCCGATTGGCTCCGAGACGAGTTCACACAACGTTCCAAACAACTCGGCGACGACGTCTTGCACCGCGCCCAAGATCGCTCTCGCCAAATGGCATCTCGTGCCAAAACCGTTGCCAGCGACGTTCGTGAAGCCATCCGTCGTGAGTTCCCATCCGACGAACGCTTAGCTAGCTAACACCGGTGGCGGCATCACGTCGTCACGCACCGCTCTCGTTGCCATGAAAGCCCTCACCGCCAACGAAGTTCGCCAAACCTTCGTCGACTTCTTCACCCGGCGCGGCCACACCCATCACCCGTCAGCAAGCCTGATCCCTCACGATGAAACCCTGCTGTTCAC
>JAAXHB010000402.1 GCA_012271125.1 Actinomycetota bacterium
TGCCTAGTGTTGGCTCAGGCTGCTGACGCCACAGCGACCGTCGTTCTCACCAAAGCGGATCAGACCGATTCTGTCTCCGGGTATCTGGCCCGTCTAGAGTCGTCTACTAGAAACTCAAACGTTGATGTTGTGGCGTTGGACGGCACTAACCAGGACGAGTGCTTGGTTTTGGATTCCTATTTAGCGGCAGGTCAAACTGTCGCACTTCTCGGTTCGAGCGGAGCAGGGAAATCCACGCTTGCAAACTCACTTACTGTGCTTACCCGGACCCGCGAAACGCATGCAGTGCGTGAGCGCGACGCACGCGGCCGGCATACCACCGTTGATCGATTGCTATTGCAGACCAAAAACGGCGGCATTTTGGTCGACAACCCAGGCTGTCGTGAGTTTGGTTTAGTAGACTGCAAGCACGCGGTCGCCAAAGTATTTAGCGATATCACGACTCTCGGTGCACAGTGCAGGTTCCGCAACTGCTCGCATCAGCGCGAGCCAGGTTGCCACATTCAAAGCGCCATATCGAACGGTGAGATCGATGAGAGACGATTACAAAACTATGTCAGACTCCGGACGGAAGCGAGCGTCCCGGCGGTTAATTAACTTGCAGTCGCAGGCCGTCATGAGTAATTTACCTCCCACTCGTAACTGCTTCATACGGAGACGCGTGACCATTCTGTGGCGGTGGCGGTTATTTAGTGCAGGTGGGGTTTGTCTGTTGGTTCTTGCTGGCTGTGGTGGCGGTGGTTCTAGCCCAGCCCCCACAGAACCGCCACCTCCGGTCGTCGACACATCGCCGCCGCAAACGTCAATCACCCAGGCACCGCCCCAGCTAACCAATCAAGAGTCGATTCAAGTGCTGTTCGCAAGCAACGAAGCGAACTCAACCTTTGAATGTCAACTCAACGACCAAAGCATTGCCTCATGTTCTTCGCCACATACGATAAGCGATCTGACCGAGGGAGACCACGTTTTTAGAGTCCGGGCGACCGATCCCGCCGGCAATACCGACCAAAGTTGGGCTGAGGCTGCGTTTTCCGTTGACCTAACAGCACCTAAGACGCGTGCGGTCAGTCAGCCACTGTCTAAAACACCTTCTACCACCGCTGTCATTCATCTGACTACCG
>JAAXHB010000403.1 GCA_012271125.1 Actinomycetota bacterium
ATAAAACTTAAAAACAAAAATAAAGTTAGGAGTTAAAACTAAAACATATCCAAATAAAACTAACATTCCTCCAATATAAATTAAAAATAAAGAAAAAGAAAATCAAGAAGAAAAAAATGTAAAAACTAAAACCCTTATTAAAAAACAATATAAAAGCAAAAAAAAACCCATTCTTAAAGGCTGCTGAGCCACTAAAGCAAACCCTAAAACTAAAAACAAAAAAGTTTCCAAAAAAACTAATATCATAGTTCAAAAAGTAGTTTAAAAAAAACATTAACTTTGGGTGTTAAATTTCAAAAATTACTTTGCTTTTTGAAAATCAAAAGAGGAAATACTACCGTAAAAAGATCTACAATCATCCGCCTAACACTCAGCCATCTTTTGAAATCTAAATAATCCAAATCAAAAAAATACAAAAAAGAATAAAGTTTAAACTAAAAGGTAAAAACCCTTTCCAAGTTAAAGCCATCAAACGATCATATCGTATACGAGGGAAACTTCCACGAACTCATAAAATAAAAAAAGAAATTAAAACACCAAAAAAAAAACAAAAAAAAACAAAACCAAAACCACCTAAAAACAAAACAGAAGAAAAAACTCTCATTACTAAAATTCTTCCATACTCAGCCAAAAACAAGAGAGCAAAAGAACCAGCACCGTACTCAATATTAAAACCAGAAACCAACTCTGACTCACCCTCAGCAAAATCAAAAGGAGCTCGATTAGTCTCAGCAAGTACAGTAACCAATCAAACAAGAAAAGAAACAAAACATAATAAAGCAAAAAAAAAATATTCTTGAAAAAACCCATAATAATACAAACAATATCTACCAATTAAAAATACAATTCCCAACAAAACTAAAACCATTCTAACCTCATAAGAAATAGTCTGAGCCACAGCACGCAGAGAACCTAAAAGAGCATATTTAGAATTAGAAGACCAACCAGCAAATATAGTGGAATAAACCCTCAAACTAGAAATACACAAAAATACAAACACCCTAAAAAAAGAAAAAATAAACGTTCTTTTCCAAACAGGAACAAGAAACCAAAAAACAAGAGCCAAAAATAATCTAAAAACAGGAGAAAAAAAAAAAAAAAAAAATTAATCACCGTTATTAAAACACGCTCTTTTCTAAAAAGCTTAATAGCGTCAGCAAAAGGCTGAAACAGCCCTATAAACCCAACTTTATTCGGCCCTTTTCGAAGCTGAATATAACCTAAAACTTTACGCTCTAACAAAGTAAAAAAAGCTACAGCTAAAAGCAAACACACATCGTTAACCAATAAAGTTAAAAATAATCCCATTTATTGAAGAGATAAAATCTATATTTAGAACTTAACTCTAAAGCACTAATCTGCCACTTCAATAAAAATTATAATGTGTGAAAACTCACATTTTTCGCCCCTAAAACAAATACAATAATCTGCCAACATTACGCTAAAAATTGTTTTTAATCCTTTCGTACTAAAAAACAAAATAAAAAATTAAAGATAGAAACTAACCTGGCTCACGCCGGTCTGAACTCAACTCACGTAAAGTTTTAAAGGTCGAACAGACCCACCCTTGAAACGGCTACACCAAAAGGAAACTATAAGTCAACATCGAGGTCGCAATCTCAATTTTCAATAAGAACTCTCAAAAAAAATAACGCTGTTATCCCTTTGGTAATTTAATCCTACAATCAAAAACTATGGATCCAAATAAAAAAAGGAAGATCCTACTTCCTTGGTCGCCCCAACCAAATTTTTTTAAACTAAAAAAGAACAAAAAAATAAAACTCAAAAGGGTCTTCTTGTCTTATAACTTAATCTTAGCTTCTTCACTAAAAAAGCAAATTATAATTATCTTAAAAATAAAGCAAATCTTTTGTAATTCCATTCATACTAGCCCCCAATTATGAAGCAAATGATTACGCTACCTTCGCACGGTCAAAATACCGCGGCTGTTAAAAATCACCGAGCAGAAAACATTTTTTATAAAAAAACAAAAAACTATGTTTTTGAAAACAGTCAAAGATTTTATTGCCGAGTTCATAAAAAAGAAAATAATTAAATACTAATTCAAACATTATTTCTAAAGAAAAAAAATTTAACAATTAGTTTTTCAAATAAAGAAAAAAAAAACTAAAATAAGTTATAACACATTAACAAATAAAAAAAACTTTCAATTCTACAAAATACCAAAAAAAAGACTTTATCTAAAAAAAAAGAGATTACCCCCTAATTTTAAAATCTCTAAAAAGAAATAAAAAACAACTAGCTATCAAAAAAATCGAAACATCTCATTTCAACCTAAAAATATTAAAAAAACAATAAAATGTTTAAATCTAAAATCCTCTCATTTATTAAGTTTCTTTTTTTTTCTAGATCCTTAAACAAAACTTAATTTTAGTAAAACTATGATACAAAAGATAAAAAAATTCAACTATTCTTTAAAATAATTATATCACTTCCTTTACAGTAATAAAAAAATATAGTTAAAACTTTCAAAAAACTATTTTTTGAAAAAATAAAAAATTTCAAAAAAAAAGTAATCTAAAGAGAAAATTAAAATTTCTTACTTTCAATGTAAATGAAAAACATCTAAAATGCTTTCTTCAGAAACTAAAAGCAATTTCCATTACTCTTACTATGTTACGACTTATCTTTC
>JAAXHB010000404.1 GCA_012271125.1 Actinomycetota bacterium
CGCAGTGATGTTGTCATTTACTTCAGCCATGATTTGTCTCCGTTGAGTGTGATGTGGCTTGGGGTTACTGTAGGGTTATAGTATAACCTTAATTACATACATAATCTACTCGTTGTGAAATATCTAAGTTGAATGGAAAAAACTTTAAGCCTTTCACTGCGTCTGACTGAGTCGCACGCCGGCAAACTCGCGGAGCTGGCGCGCCGCAGCCACACTGATCTGGGCGTCTATGTGCAGCGGATGCTCCAGCGTGAAGCTGACAGCGAGCTGGAAAAACCCGACGCCTTGCGCCGCACGATTGCGATGGCGGGCTGTCAAGTCGCAACCGCCGCTCTCGAACTACAGGCAGCTCGCCGAGCTTATGAAACTGGACACGGACACGACGAGCGGCTAGGTCTGAAACTAAAACAGGCGAGCGACGAACTGACGGACACGCTCACTGCGCTGGCGGCATCAGTGAGCGGCTAAATTGATATACAAGCACTTCTACGACCCAGTCCATCTCACCTTTAAGCAGTGCCTCCGCTATATCCTGCGAGGTGGGTCTGGCGACCTGGCGGTTGATTACCGGGTCCATCACACCGGCATTCTCGATCACGATCTCAACGCCGTCTGTACCCTTGCCGAGACGCTTGCGCCGCTGACATTGGAAATGACCAATCAGCCGCGCCACCGCACGCGTCCGTTTCGCCACGCGATTGTGTCGCTTGCGCCAGGTGAAGATTTGCTCGATGGCGAATTCCATGCGATTGTGCAGGAAGCGATGGACGAACTCCATCGCAAATACAAGCCGCGACCGCGTATGCCTAATGTCGTCGCCATTCATCGAGACACCGACTCACTCCACGCTCATATTCTGTCCGTACCGGTTGATCTGCAGACCGGACGGCGCATCCATGCACCTCAGTCAGTCAACGCCTATCGCAAAGTGCTGGCTCCAATCGAGAGGCGGCTTGGTTTCGTCGCGCCAGTCAAAACGATTGGCTGGAACGACAACCGCTTTCATCTGCCATTCTCCACCTGGGCGCGGATGGATATGGATCGGTGGCTCGGTATACAGAAAGCCTTGCTGGACTCGGTGTCGTGGCAACAGGCGATTGACGCGCTGCGACCGTATCAGGTGCGTTTCACCGAAACTTCCAAAGACTTTGCGCCGACGACTCGGTACTTTCTCAGTCCCTATGGAGCAAAGAAACTGGATCGCGGTCTCTCCATTCAGCGTGATCTCTTTTCCAATCTCAAGAATGCGCCTACCGCCGCTGAATGCGTCGCGGGTTGGGGTGACTTCCCGCGCGCTTATCAGGAGACGATGGCGCGTGATCCACTCCCGCAGTCAGCGGGCTACTACACGCGCCCGCTGGGTGGTCAGCGAGGCGAACTGCTGTATCGGCGGTGGCAGGGTTATGCCAGGCACCAAAAGTCACAGGGTGTGCGGCTAGCGGCCGCCTTTGACAAAGCTCTGACTGCGATCGGGAGCAAGTATGAGCACGAACTGACACCGCAGGAACGTAAGATCATGCAGCGACCTGACGCCAGCCGCAAGGAGTATCTCGATGCGGTCCAGCCGATGAAATTCTCGCATTGGGTGGAGGCGATGAAAGATCGCGGCGACACCGATGCGGCTTGGCTGTCCAGCTGGGGTG
>JAAXHB010000405.1 GCA_012271125.1 Actinomycetota bacterium
GGGCATGGGGGACCAGAGGTTGGAAAGCAATACAAATGGCAGAGCCAGTTTGAGGGGGAAATTTGAGCTTGGGGTGGGAAATCCCAGCACCTCCGCCCTCAGTATGAAACAGTGAACCCAAATTTTTGTAAGACCACCCAACCTTAACCAGTGAATCATCACGATCTGTGTGGACTGTGATTAAAGAGCTGACACATGAGCTCAACAGTAGACAATACCTGTTACCTGTTTCTTGCTGTCTTGCCAAATGATGTTCCCAGAACGTTATCTCGGAATTCTCCCTCTGAATGATCCTCTGCATCCTCTCGGCAAGACCGCCAGACACAAAGCTCTTACATCTCCTTCTCTTCCCCGAGTCCACTGGTGTCTTCATTGGCTCACAAACACAAGACAGATCAAATCGATTTGATTCCATTGACACGTGTCTAATCCACTCAGCCGCCCTTGTTCTATTTATGTGGGAGTGGCCACACTCTGGTGAAATGGGTGGAGTCTCAGGTGAAGTGGGTGGAGTCTCAATGTCCATGTGGTCAGGTGGTCCATCGCCTGCAGTGTACCGCATTGCCACGGAGATGGGTAAGCCCCTGTTACTAAGAGCAGTAGAGCACATGGCAGTAAGTGTAGGTTGTTCTTGAGACCACGTGTCTTTGTCACTGGAGGATTCAATGCTCTCTGACACATTCTGTACAATAAAAGAGACGTCAATTGACTGAAACACAAGAGCCAATAGTAAGGAGGAGCTCCAGAGTAGTGTTGGGCGATATTGAAAAAACATGGTTCGATTATTGTCCTTGCGATTATTGCCAACAAACACAGCATAACACATTACACTAGCTCAAGAAGCCAACCACCTAACCTTACAGTAATTCCACAGAACAGTCCCCTGTGGCTAAAATCATATTGAGATTGTTTATCTAGCTACAATTACCACCACTTCAGATGCCAACACCCATCACCCAACACCGGCCGAGCTGGCAACCTACAAACCACAGTTCAGCATGCTCAGGTGGCTGCGTGGTTAAATGTCAATAATCGTCTGCGCATGAGAGAAATTAGTGATGGTTCAATAATCGCTGTCTTTAAAAATCATGATTTAATTGTAATCGCCCAACACTACTCCACAGATAACAGATTAAGCTGGTAATCAGCTAAAAAATTCTCAAAGTTAACATCACAATCACTTCACAGATTTCATAGATTGCAGCACATCAAGGCAACCAAATTCCCCAGTAAAAAAGGTTGCCAAGTTAGTTAGGGAGCTTATTGTAGCATAGGTTTTCTCAAAGAGCAGCTCTCTCTCTCTCTCTCTCTCTCTCTCTCTCTCTCTCTCTCTCTCTCTCTCACTCTCTCTCTCAGCCAGGATGTTTCGACTGAATACTACACACAAAGAACAGGGAAATAGATAGTGGCGACTGTATCTAATAAACAGAACAAGTTGGCTAATGACATAATGAAATTTTAAATATCCAAGATACTGGTAGTCTGACAACTAGTTGGCTGTAGTCTACTGAGCTTACTTCTCTCTATCCTCTCTGCAAAAGAGTTACTCTCTCAACTCTGATACATCTCTTTCTTCCCCT
>JAAXHB010000406.1 GCA_012271125.1 Actinomycetota bacterium
GCGATTGGCATGCTTGTTTGGGGGACGACATTTGGGGCGGTGGCAGGTCCGACGGTGGCGTTGGGCCCTGCTGGGGCTGCTGCCGAGTTTTTGCAGCTACCGGAGCTTGCCGGCCCGTTTGGAATGGCTGCGTTGTGTTTTGCCCTAGGAATGTTTGTGACATTTTGGAAGCTCCGCCCCGACCCGTTGGAGATACTGCAAAACCAACGTGTCGACTCAAACCGCGCCGCGGGATTTGATCACGAGGTGGCGGCGAGTGAAACGATGTCGCCGCCAGGCAACGGCACCAAGTCGGTGCCCATTAGCAACGCCACCGACTCCGAGCCGGTTCCCATCAGCAAACCTGCTCCGGTTTTCACAGTTTTAAAAAGAGTTGCAACCAACCCGTCAGCGCGGCTTGCCGTGTTGGGGATGTTGATGGGACAAGCGGTGATGGTTGGTGTGATGACGATGACGCCGTTACATATGAAAAACGGTGACCATGACCTTCAGGTGATCGGGTTGGTTATCTCGCTTCACATTGTGGGGATGTATGCGTTTTCGCCGTTGGTGGGGTGGATTGTTGACCGGATCGGGCCGTATGCGGTTATCGGTGCCGGCGGGGTTGTGCTGTTTCTGGGCGCCGAGACCGCTTCACGCGCCGAGGCAGCGCACAGCGGCGGCGTATTTGTGGGGTTGTTGCTGTTGGGGTTGGGGTGGAGTTTTGGGCTGATTGCTGGGAGTTCGCTTTTGACCGGCGCATTTCCGCCTGAGCAGCGAGTTGAGGTGCAAGGTGCTGCGGATATGTTGATGACGTTGGGAGGTGCTGTGGCAGGTATTTCTGCTGGCACAGCGATGGCAACGGTCGGGTTCGGGTCGTTTAGCCATTGGGCTGGAGTGAGTGCCTTGGTGTTGGTGCTGGCCGCGGGCGTAGCTTGGCTCATGAACCACCGCGCCCCTACTCATATCTGACTATTACAAAATGATTGCAAAATGATATGGAAATGGTTTAAGTTTGTTTACTTGGCTGATTGCTGCTAGCAGTGCTTAGCTATTAAGCAAGATGATGGCGGTGGGGTTGATTTTGTAGCAGCGCCTCTCCCCTACCTCGGCGCTGTGATGGTCAAAAACAACTAGCTCTACGCCAGCAAGGCCGCTGACGTCTACAAGGCGAATTTCGTAACGGTCGCGGTTGAAGCGAACATCGTTGACGGTGCCACACACCGTGTCTGAACCATTGTTGGCGGCTTCATCGCTGTCGCTGACATATGTGAACGCATCACCACGGATCAGTACGGCTTGGTTGCCAGAGAAAGCCTCATCAGATAGAAATCCGTGAGAACCCAAAAATGGCTCGCCAGCAACAACATTTTGATGGCCGAGAAAACGGGCGATGCGTTCGGTCAGCGGGTTGCGCCATAGAGCATCTGGGGAATCGACTTGGGCGATCTGCCCATCGAACATGACCGCTACTCGGTCTGCGACAGCGAACGCTTCGTCATGGTCGTGGGTGACATGTAGTGCGGTGATGCCAGCGGATTTAAGCAAGGCGCGAAGCTCACGGGCAAGCGAATCTCGCAGGAGCCGGTCAAGCGAACCCAGCGGTTCATCAAGCATCAGCAGTTTCGGCCTTGGTGCTAATGCACGTGCTAGCGCAACTCGTTGTGACTCGCCGCCTGACAGGGTCAGCACAGACCGCTTCTCATAACCGGCGAGACCCATTATTTCCAGCACTTCGGAAACTCTTTGAGCTTGTGCTTTTGGCGATGCGCCTGCCATGCGCAACCCGAAACCAACGTTGGCAGCTACATCTTTATGCGTGAACAGGGCATGGTCTTGGAACATGAAGCCAAAGCCCCGCTTGTGAACCTCCACATCAGCCAGATCGTTCCCACTCCAAAAAACAGAACCAGAATCCAAAGGCTGCAATCCGGCTATCGCCCGCAGCAGGGTGCTCTTGCCACAACCGCTCGG
>JAAXHB010000407.1 GCA_012271125.1 Actinomycetota bacterium
CCGAAATTGCCTCGAAATCGCCCGAAATTGCCTCGAAATCGCCCGAAATTGCCTCTCAACGACCGAAATCGCAGGATTTGAGTGGACATTTGGGTGGACATTAGCCCGCTCGCCACTGACAACAAGGAAAGCCCAAAATCGTCCCTCCGGCCTCTGTCTCGCTCTCCTAGAATTGAGTGATGGCTTACGCAGTTGACACCGACGCCGAGATCAAGAAGCTCAAGGCAGCCAAGTGCGAGGACGAACTTGCGACCGCCATCGTCCAGCTCGTTGCCAGAAGCAGCGATGAACTGGCAACGAAAGCGGATCTCAAAATGCTTGAGACCGAGCTGAAAACCGAGATGAACTCGCTTGAAACCGGGCTGAGAGCAGAGATGAAATCGCTCGAAACCGAGCTGAAAGCAGAGATGAACTCGCTTGAAACCGGGCTGAAAGCAGACATGAAATCGCTCAAGGACTCCATGACAATCCGAAGTCTGATGGCGGTGGGAGCTTTGGCGGTGGTGCTGAAAGCCCTCGATTACTTCCTGCCGTTCTGACTCACAGGCTGTGAAGCCACAGCCTAGAAGCCCAATCCGCCGTCATCTCGGCGACGGGACCGGTTCCTGGCTCGCTGCTGTTTCTCATAGACGCCGAGCTTCAGTCCTTCCTTTCTCGCCAGTTTCACCACTTCCCGAGTCATGTCGTCAGCGCCACGAAGCGACTGATTGGCGGTTTCGCTGATGTATGCGAGCCAGTAGCTCTCGTAGTCGTCCGGATCGTGTGAGGCGGTGGCGAACTGTGAAGCTATCCATGCATTCCAAAGCGTTACTTCTTTGGATTCCATCCACTCCCGATAGCGCTTCTCGGCGGCATCGATCTGTGGCGGAGGAAGCTCGTTTCGAGCGTTTTCGGGCGGTTGAGAGACTGCGTGCTGAGACCCTATTTCTGCCTGTTTTGGCGTCTCTGGAGCGTTTTGCGACCTCACAGGAGGCGTTTTAAGCGTCTCTAATTTCGGCTGGGTGTTTGGTCGTCTCGGTGTCTGATCGCCCGTTCTCGCGCGATTGGGAGCGTCCTTTTTCGCCGAGATTGCCGAAATTCGCTCTATTTCGCTGTTTTTAGCCGTTTCTGGCGGACTGGGGGTTGTGTGCGAAGAATTGGCTGTTTGCGTTCTCTGATGCGTTTTTGGCGTTTCTGGGGCGTTTTTTAGGGTTTCGGCAGCGAGTTCCTTCCAGACATCGACGCCACGATCCGTGAGCTTGTCTTTGATCCTGTCAGTGATGAACCGCCCTCGGTTCAGCTTGCTTTCAGCGCGGATACCGAGCCGATCCCATCGTTTCAACCATCCGGCGTAGGTCTTCAACCGCTCGATCCAGCTCTGCGTCATCGCCGAGATCGTCCTCCTCCTCTCGGCTAAATGCTCTTTCTTCTTCTGCAAAAGCAGCTTCCGCTTTTTTAGGCGCTGCTCATCCTCCCTTGCACGCCGAGCGTTATCCGTTGCGATCCTGTCGATCTCGCTCGCTCGGCTATCCAGCGCAGCTTCCTGCCGGTCGAGTTCCGCTTCCCGAGCGCCAAGAGCGTCCTGTCTGGCGTCAAGCCCTTTCTGGCGATCGATCTGACGCTTCTTGCGTGTCGCTCCCCGCTCGCCACGAGCCAGACCAAAAGGCTGACCGCAGCTTGACCAGCAGTCATCCTGCATGAGAGACATCGCCGAGCTTTGCTCGACCCGGCTCATCCGCGGCGGGAACTGCCGACCGCCCAAGGCATTGACCGCCTCGGCAAAGGTCCGAGACCATCCCAACCGTCCGCTGTGTGAGATCGGCACGATGAGCGCATGGATGTGCGGCGAGGTTTCGTCGAGGTGCAGGTTGGCGCAGACCAAATGCGACTGCGGAAAGGTCGCTTTGACCCACTTGACGCATGCAGCAGCCCACCGGTCCCGGTCGGCTTCCGACAGCACCGCCGTGTCGGTGTCGGTCGGCAGCGCGAAGATCATGTCGGCGTAAAGCTTCGGCTTCTTGCCTTTGTGCTTCCCGAGCGCTTCAGCAGCGACTGTTGCGGTCGCCGAGCGATCCGCGCGGACCAGCGGTCGGCATTCGCCGCCGTCCGAAGTGACCGGGCGGATAAGACCTTCGATGTGAGCGATCAGCGAGCGGACATCATCGCCGCGGGTCTCGACTCGGAACACGTGAGTAGCCATAGGTAACACCTGCGGGGTGAGCAAACAACACTCCAAGTGTAAAACCCGCTTTACAACTTCGTTGCGCGGGCTTAGGGAGAGTGCCTTCTCCCGTAAGAACCCATGCTTCTCGGAACTGCGTTCCTGCGACCAAAAGGAGCGCTGCGCAACTCCCTCTGGACACCCATGCTCAAGACGCCGAGAGCGCCTGGACAGACCTAACTGGCAGAAAAGGAGACGCTGTCAGAGCGTCATAGGAGTGATATACGAGCCGTTTGAAAACGATGATGGAGCGTATGGCGGAAATATCTCAAACCCAGCCGTAAGAGACTGCTAATATTTAGCCATACCTGCTGGGAAATGGGGTCGAGCCGTCCACCACGACGACTCACGAAACGACCCGCGCCGAGCAGCCTGCGGAGTAAATGACACAGGAGGCCATTAATGGCTGCTTCCCGAAAAAATTCTACGAACTCTCACAAAGTCGCGTGGACTGAATCCGAAATCCTCGCAAGAAAGGCGAACGGTCAGTCCCGCCGGTCCAGCTGGGTGCAGATCCACTGCCTTGACCCGAGCCATCCGCACGGCGACCGCAACCCGTCAGGCAGCTACAGCCCGGAGACCGGCTTTTACCGCTGCTTTGGCTGTGGCGTGCAAGGGTTTGCCCGCGACCGCGACCGCCCGGACTGGAACCAAGAACAACACCGAACCTACTCCAACGGCGTGGTCGTGACTCGCACGCTCAACGCCAACGGCGACAAGGATGTCAGGCAGTCAAAGGCGACCAGCGACAGCCTGCCGCTGCCCTACTGCTACGAGGACATCCACGGCGTGGTGCGGACGATCTACCTCGTAGAAGGCGAAAAGTGCGCGGATGCGCTGCGTCCCGAGCTGGATTTGACCTGCGAGGCGGTCATAACTTCCAAAGGCGGAGCAAAAAACCCGCAAGGGACGGACTGGTCGCCAGTGATCGAAGCCATCAAGACAGGTGCAGAGGTGGTGTTCATCCCCGACTGCGACGAGCCGGGATATGCCTACGCCAACGCTGTGGCTGCGCTGCTCGGTCTAGAGATCCACAAGGTCATCAGCCTATATGGGAAGACCAAGACACACGGCAAAGACATCGCCGACTGGCTGGAAACGCACTCAATCGATGACTTGCCAGACGCCGAGCAGGTGGAAGTCGAGCCAAATTGGAAGACGACGACACCCGGCAGGGAGAAGTCCGATGGCAAACCCATCAGCAAGGAGAAGAGCAGTGTCTATAAGCGGGAGATCAGCAAGACGCTGGATGAACTGATCGCTTACAACGCGACGCTCGAGCAGCAGACTACGGAATGGCTCGCCACGGGATTTATCGCGCGAGGTCAAACGACAGTGATCTACGGCCAGTCGTCAGCCGGCAAGTCGACAGTGATCCGTAAGCTGCTTTACGACACCATCATTCGCCAAATCGATCCGTTCTGTGAAAACGGCGACCGGAAGCTTGCCCTCTCGGTGCCGAGAGGAAAGGTGATACTGGTCAGCGTAGAGGAACAGCCAGCCTTGACCAAGCCGAAATTTCAGGCGGTCGGCATGGAAGACAGCGACTACGTCCATCTCAATATCCATCTCGCCGATGACGCGGATGAGATCGACACAGAGAGCGAGGAATACATCCGCAAAAGCCCTTACACGCAGCTGATCGAGCTTATCGACCGCTCGAAGCAAAGCGAGCGCCCCTATCAAGCCATCGTCATTGACCCGCTTGGTCAGTTCTTCGGCGACCAGAACAAGGCGCATGTCATTGACGAGACATGGGACAGGCTCAGTCAGCCCCTTGAGCGGCGCGGACTTGCCGTCATCCTTATCGCCCATCCGCGCAAGGACAGCCCCGCCGATTCACCCATCCGAGCAGCTCTCAAAGGCTCCGAGCGCCTGTTGAGCCGTCCTCGCATTGTCGCTCTTATTCAATCAGGAGATGCCAAGTCCCTGAAAAAGTACGATGACGCAAGACGCGAAAGCAAGGAGAAATCCAGCAGCAAACTAGGACACCTATACCCATCAATCAAGCAGCTCGAGGAAAAAACGGACTTCCCCGGCGGGACAGTCGGAGCGGTCATCAGCGTCAAGCGCTCGGACGGCAGGCCGGAAGACCGCCGAGCTTGGCAGTTCTCTCTCTCGGAGGTGGAACTCGACAACGGCGGCAATGCCCCGAAGCTCTCGGGCGTGCGGGTCAGTTTTGCTGCCGCACCGCTGAAATACGAGCAGAACGACACCAAGAACGACTTCGAGGAGTTCGTCTACGACATCTACCGCATACAGAAGCTCCAGAAACAGTCCCAGCAGGAGAAGCTCGCTGCCGATCAGCGTCAGGATCGAAGAGACGACGCAGAAGACCTCGAGTCAGTTCTCACAAAGGTCTTCAGCGAGAAGTCCGAGCTGTCTTCTGCCGAACTCGCAGAAGCAATCGAAAACGCCGGATTTAGCGCCCAGAGTGGCCAGACTCAACGAGTGAAGCGAAGGGTGGCGAGTTACGACCCGAAAACTCACAAATGGAGCAAAAAAGCCAAATTTTGATAGAACTCTACTCCATCCAGGTAGGTTAAGTAGGTTAACTAGGTTAACCCCCCAAAAACCACTGTACAACCCTTATATATTAAGGGGTATAAAAAAAAATTAGGAGGGGGGGTTAACCTACTTAACCTAGGTTCAGTTGTTTTATACGTAGGTAGGTTAACCCCCACTAGGTTAAGTAGGTTAAGTCTCGGTCTCTTGTGTCGGTTGCTCGGGAGCGATTTCAGCCTCATGCGAGACAGTGCGCCGAGCCCCGATTTCAGCCTGTTTTGGCGTTTCAGGCTGAATTTCTGCCCTCACAGGAAGCGGTCTGGGCGTCTCCAATTTGGGTTGGGTGTTTGCTCGTCTCGACAGGTTAAGTAG
>JAAXHB010000408.1 GCA_012271125.1 Actinomycetota bacterium
CTCTACCGAGGCTGGAACGGCTTCGCCGGTGAATCCGGTCACATCACAGTTGAACAAACCGGGCCTCGTCATATAACTGGCGCACGCGGCCCCTGGGAGTACTACGCATCCGGCACCGGGCTCAGCCGTCTCGCCCGCACCGCTGCCGAGCGTGGCGAGTTCCCCGGTGCGCTCACCGAAGCCGGTTCGGTCGATGCCATCCGCGGCGAACATGTCCATACTCGCATAGCAGCCCATGACCCCGACGCCATGGCAGTGCTTGAAGACTTCTGCGAATACGTCGCCATCGGCCTTGCTGGGCTTATCCATGTGCTCGACCCTGAGGTCATCATCATCGCCGGCGGCCTTGTCGACATCGGCGCACCGCTAGTTGATCTGATCGAGTCCTACACGCAAAAACATGTACTCGGCGGCGACCGCCGCCCCGCGGCTCGCATCGTCAAGGCACAACTCGGCTCACAAGCCGGTGCCATCGGCGCGGCACTGCTCGCCGCCCAAGCCGCCGCCTAACTCACGCACCCAGCCAACACATGAAAATCGGTGTCCTCACCGGTGGTGGCGACTGCCCCGGACTAAACGCTGTGATCCGAGCCGTCACCCGTCAAGCCATCTCCGGCTACGGCGACACCGTTATCGGCTTCAAAGACGGCTGGCGTGGCGTTGTTGAAAGCGACTGGATGCCTCTCGACATTCCCACCTGTCGAGGACTGCTGCCAAAAGGCGGAACCATCCTCGGCACCTCCCGCCACACGCCGTTCAACTTGCCCCACGGCGTGGCACGTGCCAACGCAACCCTGGAAGCCCTTGAAGTCGACGCTCTGGTCGTTATCGGCGGCGAAGGCACCCTCTCGGCAAGCCGGGAAATGGCAGAGCAAGGCACTCAGCTTGTTGGCGTGCCCAAAACAATCGACAACGACATCTCCGGCACCGAAGCCACCTTTGGTTTCGACACAGCCGTTGCTATCGCCACCGAAGCCATCGACCGTCTTCGCACCACCTCCGAAAGTCACGACAGGGTCATCTTCGTTGAGGTCATGGGACGCCATGTCGGACACATTGCAACCTGGGCTGGCATGGCAGGCGGCGCCTCATACATACTCGTACCTGAGACTCCCTTTGACATTGACGAGCTATCGGCTGCGCTGCTGCGACGCCACGCCCGCGAGGTATATGACTCTGTTGTGGTGGTCGCTGAAGGTGCCGTGCCCAAGCCGGGAACGATTGAACTCAGCGAACCTTCAGTAGACGCCTACGGCCACACTCGACTTGGTGGAGTCGCCAACGTGATCGCCGACGCTGTAGAGGAACGCACCGGACTCGAAACCCGGGTCACAATCCTCGGCCATGTTCAAAGAGGTGGGACGCCTACGGCGACAGATCGGGTGCTCGCCACTCGTTACGGAGTAGCCGCCGCCAACGCAGTCCATGACGGTGCCTTCGGACACATCGTCGCACTCAACGCCGGTGCCATCACCCGTGTACCACTAGCCGAAGCAACCGCCGAACTCAAATCCGTCAGCCCCCGATTGCTTGAGGTCGCCTCAACCTTCTTCCC
>JAAXHB010000409.1 GCA_012271125.1 Actinomycetota bacterium
AGGCAGCCCCGTCCCCACCCCCCCCGAAACCGACGACGTCCTGTTAGAAATCGACGTCGGCGGCGGCCGCCAAATCCAACAACTCTTCGCCAACCCCGTCCTCGTCTTCGTCGAAGCCCCAACAGTCGAAGAACAAATCGCCCGCATGACCCGCCGCGGCGACTCAGCAGCCACAATCAACGCCCGCATCGCCCGCTCCGACCAAGAACGAGCCGCCGCCCAAGCCCTCAACTACCACTTCGTCATCAACGACGACCTCGACCGCGCCGTCGCCGAAATCGCCGCCCTAATCCAAGCAGACCGAGCACGGATTGCCGCTAGCCTTTAACAACCCGCCGGCGCACACTTCTAACCGGCCCCAACCTCCCAACTCCCCCGACCTGAGGAGCCCCAATGGCACAACACGGCTACAACACAATGATCCACCCCGCGATCGAGGAGCTCATTGAGCGCACCGAATCCAAGTTCGTGCTCGTCAGCCTCGCCGCCAAACGCAGCCGTGAAATCACCGACTACTGGGGCGACCTCGGCGAAACCGGCATAGGCGCAGCTATCCCGCCGCAGATCATGTCGGCGTCATCAAAGTCGCTCAGCATCGCTCTCGAGGAGATCGCCGAGGGCAAAATTGAAGCAATCCCCATCGAAGAACCCGAAATTGACGACACTGTCGACGCTGACGACAATGCCGGCGACGCAGGCGAGGCCACTGACGACGACTCCGACGACGACGCTGCCGAAGACGCCGCCTAATCCAAGCCGTCTAAGGCACTTCCAGAACCCCAACCCCTTCTTACTTAACCGCTCAACAGCACCGCCAACCATGAACCCGCTCCACGGCAAACATGTCGTCCTGGGAGTCACCGGCGGAATCGCTGCCTATAAAGCCGTCGAGGTTTGCCGCCGACTAGTCGACACCGGTGCTCACGTCAGCCCCGTCCTCACCACTGCTGCCACCAAAATGGTCGGCGCTGCCACCTTCTCAGCGCTCGCATCCGAGCCCGCCAAAACCTCACTCTTTGAGGACTCCGACCCCAGCCCCCACACAACGCTTGGCCAATCCGCCGACCTGATCATCGTCTGCCCCGCAACCGCACGCCTCATCTCAGACCTACGCACCGGACGCTCCGCCGACCTGCTCACCGCCACTCTGCTCGCCACCACCGCCCCGGTGCTACTCGCCCCAGCCATGCACACCGAAATGTGGGAACAGCCCTCGGTTCAAGAAAACATCGAAACCCTGCGTGCTCGTGGCGTTCATCTAGTCGGACCAGTCGAAGGCCCCCTCGCCGGTAGCGACATCGGCATGGGCAGACTCGCCGACCCTGCCGACGTCATCGCCGCCGCCCAAGCTACCCTCACCCCCCAAGACCTCACCGCCAAAACTGTCATCGTCACCGCCGGCGGCACCGTCGAACCCATAGACGCAGTGCGCTACATCGGCAACCACTCATCGGGCAAGCAAGGCTGCGCCATCGCAGCTGTTGCTGTCGCCCGCGGTGCCCAAGTCGTCCTAATCGCCACCCCAACCGCCCAAGCTCACGCTCCCACCGGCATCAGAATCGTCACCGCCCAAACTGCTGCCGAAATGCATGACC
>JAAXHB010000410.1 GCA_012271125.1 Actinomycetota bacterium
CGCCGCCTTCGCGGTCCAACCGGCTTCGAATCGCCTCCCGATTTAGAAGAGCGTAGATCGAAAAGTGTTTACCGATGTCCCGGAAGAACTCAATCACGTTGATCGAGCTGGACCAGTCATAGTTGTTGACAAAAATGGCACGCGTCGGACCTTCGGTATTAACAAATCGACTGACCTGGCGCTGAATTCGATCTGCCCAGTTTTCAACGACGGCGATTTCATTCAGTTGACGCTCCTCATCACGGCCGCTCGGGTCGCCAATGAGTCCTGTTGCGCCGCCTACTAAAATGATCGGTTGATGTCCTGCTTTTTGGAACCTCCGGAGAGCGAGAAGTGGAACGAGGTTGCCAATATGCAAACTCGGGGCCGTCGGGTCAAATCCACAATACACAGACCTGGTCTTGGCTAACAGGTGCTGATCAAGTTCGTGCTCATGCGAACGCTGCACCAACAGTCCCCGACGGTCGAGATCGCTCGGTATGTCAACCATGTTCGGAGCATCCTCTCAGTTGTGGCATCAATGACGCTGATTTGAGCGCCCACGCTATACTAGAAAGTTCGTGAATTAGAGCAAAGTCTTGAATTTGCTTACTTTCTAAGCTTGAAAGTCGCGAAGGCCGATTTAGGTGGTTTAACTCCTAGCTCGGCTAACAGATGGGTCGGAAGTGTAAAAGAACTCGTCTGCAAAGTGTCTACAGGAAGTAGGCACGGCGACATCACAGGGAGCGTGTGGCAGTGCACTCATCAGAACAACAGCAGAGATCTTCTAGTAAGGGCGAAAAAATTCGTTTTCGCGGTGGGCGAGTCCGGAGCGCATGTGTGTTGGTGGTCTTTTTGACCATCTATCTAGCGAGTCGCGCGGTGCCAGACGTTCGCTTTGGTGAACTTGAGAACGTTGCTAATGCAGCGGCTCCACAGGAACTGATAGTCGAGTCCGCTCCTCTACTCTTCTACGATCGTCCCAAACCACTAGTACTTACCACGCATCAAGTAGTCGCCGGTGATACTCTCGGCGACATCATGAGTGATCTGAACCTAAATGCCGACGACATCAACTCCGCTGTGAACTGCGGCCGCACGTGCCGAGAGCTCCATTGGATCAATCCG
>JAAXHB010000411.1 GCA_012271125.1 Actinomycetota bacterium
CTACTTGACGCCAACAGAGTGCGACGCTGTGTGATAACGCGACGCTGAACCTCTTCAAAACCGAGCGTGTCGACCAGCCATTTCATGCGGGCACGCAGCTTGTTGTCACGATTACCTGCCTGATCAAAGACTCGCAAGCAAGCTTCAATTGTGGGGAGTAGATCCTCACGAGCAGTGAAATCTTCGAGACAAAGTGCCGGATGCGGATTGGCGCCTAGACCGCCTGCAATGTAGACACGAAAACCCGCTTCGGTTGCGCCTTCTGAAGTGGTGCGAGTGGTAGCGACTACGCCGACGTCGTTGAACATGGCTTGGCCGCAGTCAGTAGCACATCCTGAAAAGTTGACCTTGAACTTGCGTGGCAGACGCTGCCCAAGGGGATTGCGCACGAAGTGTCGGTAAGTGGCTTCTGCCCAACCACTGATGTCGAGTTCTTCATGTGGGCAGGCACCTGCGAGATGGCAGCCGGCGACGTTGCGGAACGTGTCGCCGCATGCTTCGCGGGTGGTAAGTCCGACCGAGCCAAGATGTTCCATCACGTCGGGCAGTTGTTCGAGTTGCACGAAATGGAATTGCAGGTTTTGGCGAGTGGTTATGTGTCCCCAGCCGCGGCTGTAGGCCTCCACCACCCAGCCGATCATTTCAAGCTGCTCTGGCTTGATTGACCCGTATGGCACCTTGACACGCACCATCTGGTTGGTGCCGCCTTGTCGCTGTCCATAAATACCGTTGCTGAGTCGGAACACCTTCCAGACGTCTTCGTCGAGTTCGCCCTTGAGATACAGGGCTAGTTGCTCTCTGAACTTGGTGATGTCGTTTTGGATTTCCTCAGGGATGAGGGCACGGGCTTCGGCTGTGGCACGGCGTGCTGGTCCTGTAGGAATGCCTGCTGAGTTGCTTGTTGGCAGATTGGTTGACGACTTGCTAAATGCGGTCTGCTGAGGGGTTGCTTCCATTGTGACAGTCATGACAAAGCTCCTTCGCATACGCGTTCATCTGTTGTTGAGTACTCGTAGTTGTCGGCGATAAGGAAATCTTCGGCCCGGGAAGGATCGGCAAGGAAATGATCGGCCATAGCTGCGACGTCAAGGGATGCCACCTTGCCGACGACAATCACCGACGGGCTTTCAACCTGCTCTAGGTCTGCCAAGGTGGTGCGTGTGACTTGCTGATGTGGCGTGGATGCTGATGTGACTATTGCAACGGGAGTATCGGCATTCATTCCGGCTGCCCGCAGGCGTTGTGAAATTTTTGGCGCTCGAGCGGCACCCATCAAGATCACAAGGGTTGTGCCAGTGTTGGCTAGGGCGTCCCAGTCCAGGGTTTGGTCGTTGGTTGGGTCTTGATGGGCGGTGATGACCGTGAAACCACTTGAGATGCCGCGCATGGTTACTGGAATGCCGGCGGCTGCGGGTGCTGCCACCGACGACGAAATGCCGGGGACGACTTCAACGCCGATCCCAGCTCGGGTGAGCTCGATGGCTTCTTCGCCGCCACGTCCGAACACGAACGGGTCGCCGCCCTTGAGACGCACCACGCATTCAAAACGCAATCCCCTGTCGACGAGGATTGAGTTGATTTCTTCTTGGGTGGTGCCACGCCCACCTGGGAGTTTGCCAACATCGACTCGTTCAGCCCAGGGAGCGATCAGTGCCAGCACTGCCGGGTCAACGAGTCGGTCGTGAACGACGACATCGGCGTTGCGCAAAAGCTCTGCTGCACGAACCGTCAACAATCCAGGGTCTCCGGGGCCGGCACCGACCAGATGAACGGTCACGCTGCCACCGTCGCTTCTGAACGGGTTGGTGAATCGTGGGTCAGTGCCGTGATGGAGGCATCGAGCAATCCGAGGTGTGCACGCAGCCAGTTGCGCGCTTCATCGATTTTGCCTTCGCGTACCAGCGTTACTAGCCAGCTCTGCCCGGAACGGCCTGGGTCTTCTAGAGCAAGCTCTTCAAGCTCGG
>JAAXHB010000412.1 GCA_012271125.1 Actinomycetota bacterium
CGATTAAGCCAAGCAAGTACATCAATCCCATTTGTCGGGCAGGCGGGATTTGAACCCACGACCCCCCCGTCCCGAACGAGGCGCGCTACCGAGCTGCGCCCCTGCCCGCAGCCCTCAAACGCTACCCACCGTTGGAGGGTTAGGAGATAAGCGTCACCGAAGGTAGAAGCGATAGGAAGGAAGCAATGTGGAACAGATCGTGGAACAGATGGTTAATCACGGTCGGTGACGCCCCAACAGATGACGTCATCGTCAGTGTTTAAGGCGCAGGTGTGGAATCGTCCGGCAGCGACAGCGGTGAAGGTTGACCCTGAAGGTGGGGATGCTTTGCCATAGGCGTTATCGCCCCAGCAAATAATGCTGCCGTAGTCGTTGTTGCCGTTTGCCTTGATGGCACAGGAATGAGTGTGACCGGCAGCAACAGCCAGGAAGTCGGTACCCGATTGTTGGGTGATCTGGCCTTCGGTGTTGCGGCCCCAGCAGTCCAGGCTGCGGTCCTTTTTGATGGCACAAGCGTGTTGGTTGCCCACGTCAACTGTTCGGTAGTCGCCGGAGCGGGCCGTGAGCAGGCCATAGGAGTCCGGGTCGGCACCCCAACACGCCATATCCTCATTTGTTCTGATTCCGCAGCTGTACTGAGCTGCTCGAGCTGAGGCAATGTGGGTGAATAATCCCCAAGGCGTGCTGCGTTGCGGGACACCTGGATCTGACCAACAGTTGATTGCACTTGTTTCATTTAGCGCGCAGGAGAAGTCAAGTCCAGCGCTCACATAGTGTGATTGCACAGAGGAACTAATAGTTCGGTTGTTAGCTGTTGAGCCCCAGCAAGAGGCTGTGTTATCTGTCTTGACGGCGCAGGCGTGGATATCGCCAACGGCAAGCTGGGAGTAAGTGCCAGATTGAGGCGCGTTCGATTGGCCATCTGAGTTGCTGCCCCAACATTTGAGCGAGGAGTTGCTCTTGACGATCCCGCAGGAGTTGTGGGTGCCTACGTCTACGTATTTGAAGGACTCGTCGGGGACTTGGGTTTGGCCTGTATAGGGGTGACCCCAGCAGCGACGCAAGCCCGTCGTTGACAGAGCACATGTTGCTGTGCCGTGAGAGGCGATTGCTTTTGTGGTGCCTTGGGGTACGCTTAGATTTTCGTCTGTGTCTTGTCCCCAACAGACGACGGTGTTATCGGCTTTGCGACCGCAAGTGTGATCAGCGCCGGCTGTTAGTGATTGGAATTGGTCATTAGGAGTGGTAGCGCCGCCGTTGTCGTCGCCCCAGCATTCGACGGTGTTGTTGGTTTTGATGGCGCATGCGTGTCCTGAGCCCACTGCGACTGATGTGAAGTCGTCGCCGGGTTCGGTCTGCAAGTTGTTGGTGTTGTTACCCCAGCAGATCAGTTTGTCGTCATTGTCGATAGCGCAAACTGCCTTCTCGCCAACGCTTATGTATTTGTGATTTTCCGCAGTGGGATGGTTGTCTCGGGCATTGTCGGTGTTTGACCCCCAACACTCGATCTCTTTGCTCATTGTTTTTATGCCGCAGGTCAAGTTGTAACCCGCTGCGATCATCTCATAGGTGGCACTACCCTGATCTGCGGATTCGCCATCATCATTATCGCCCCAGCATTCAACGGTGTTATCTGTTCGGCGGGCGCAAACATGGTCTTGTCCGGCGGTGATTTCGTTGAAGTCCGTG
>JAAXHB010000413.1 GCA_012271125.1 Actinomycetota bacterium
CAAACCCCGTATAGGCCCGATACCGCCGATGCGCCCCACCAACTGCTGAACTGCTTGCCATCGGTGGAAAACTACCCACTAAGTGACCGCAACTACCTCTACCGATTTTGACGACAACACCAGCGACGACGACACCTGCTCCGCGGCGCCAACCTTTGAACTCACCGTTGACAACACCGTCATCGTCGTGACCGACGACACAGGAACGCTGCTCGACGTCCTCCGTGAACAAGCCGGCATCTGTTCAGTCAAGGACGGCTGCAGCCCTCAAGGTCAATGCGGCTGCTGCACCGTTCTCGTTGACGGCAAGGCCCGCGTTTCCTGCGTCACCCCGGTCAAACGTGTCCGCGGCAGAAAAATCACCACCCTTGACGGTCTTGACCCTGCAATCCGCGACCGCTGGGCACAGGCCTTCGCCGCCACCGGAGCTAGCCAATGCGGATTCTGCACCACCGGCATCATCTGCCGCTTCGCCGCCCTATCAGACTCCGACACCGATCACCAAGACACAGTCCACAACGACATTCACAATGACATCGATGCTGCTAAACGCGCCCTCGCCGCTCACCTATGTCGCTGCACCGGTTGGCAACCCATCCTCGACGCCTGGGCCGCCTTTCCAAATACCCAACCCAGTGATAACCAGACCGATAACACCACCAACTCTCCAGCAGTTCGTCGCGCCACCATCGAAGGCCGCACACCCCAAACAACCGGCATTCACGTTGCCCTCGGCACAGGCGGCTTCGCGGATGACACCGCCCCTGCCGACGCCCTCGTCGCGGTGCGCTCTCCCAACCCCACCGACGCTTCCACATATGATGCCGCCGGCCACGCCTGGGTGCTTGCCGAAACACTCGCCGAAGCCCGCCGCCTCGCTGCCGCTACTCCAGGCCGTCGCACTACCGCCACTTGGGATCCCCCGCTGCAAGTCCCACCCGGCGACTGGGATCTCACCCTGCGCACAAGCTGGACCGAACCCGCTTACCTCGAGACGGATGCCTCCTGGTGCCTCCCTCGCGGTGACCCTGCTTCGCCTCTCGGCAACGGCGGTGCCTTCGGCGGCAAAACCGATTCTCCAGTCGC
>JAAXHB010000414.1 GCA_012271125.1 Actinomycetota bacterium
GTGAAGAAGTGCTCGGGGGTGCCGGTTTCAACGAGTTGGCCGTCTTCCATGAAGATGATTCGATCCGCTACTTCACGAGCGAAACCCATTTCGTGGGTGACGACCATCATGGTCATACCTGAGAGCGCGAGCTCTTTCATGACATCAAGCACTTCGTGAATCATTTCGGGGTCAAGCGCTGATGTGGGTTCGTCGAAGAGCATCACCCGAGGTTCCATTGCCAAGGCTCGGGCGATGGCGACACGTTGTTGCTGACCGCCGGAAAGCTGCCCTGGGTATTTATCGGCTTGTTCGGGAATGTCGACACGCTTGAGCAGCTCTCTGGCTAATTCTTCGGCTTCTTTGCGTGGACGTTTGCGCACCCAGATCGGAGCGAGAGTGATGTTGTTTAACACGGTCAGATGCGGGAACAAGTTGAACTGCTGGAAGACCATGCCAACATCGGAACGGATTTTTTCGATGTTTCGTAGGTCGTTGGTTAGTTCGACTCCGTCGACGATTATGCGGCCCTCTTGGTGTTGTTCTAAACGGTTGATGCAGCGAATCCAGGTGGATTTACCTGAACCGGACGGGCCGAGCACGACGACAACTTCTCGTTCTTTGACGGTTGCGCTTACGTTTGATAAGGCTTGGAACTCGCCAAACCATTTGTTGACGCCTTCGCAGACGATCATGTCGCTGCGGGCTGCCATTTCGTCGCTTAGCGCGACTGTGGCGTCGCTGTAGTCATTGGTAGTAGTGGTAGCTACGGCTGCGGTCATGGGTTTCTCCTAGTGGTTCTAGTGGGTGCCGAGTCCGACTCGGCGCTCTAGGCGTTGGCTGTATTTGGACATTGAGAATGCGAATATCCAATAGACCATGGATACGAACAGCAGTCCTTCTCGTTTCACACCGAGGAACTCTGACTGTGAGGAGATAACCGCGTTGGCGATACGTAGGAAGTCAAATGCGCCGATGATGGCGATAAGCGAGGTTTCTTTGAATGTGGCGATGACTTGGCCGACGAGTGGCGGGATGGATACTCGCAAGGCTTGGGGTAAGACGATGAAGCCGGTGCGCTGGGCGGTGGTGAGCCCGACAGCGTCGGAGGCTTCGAACTGGCCTTGGCGTATCGATTGCAGGCCGCCGCGAATGTTTTCAGCTATGTAGGCGGCGGAGAACAGGGTGAAGCCGGTGACGATGGCAGCGAGTTCGCTGAGTTCCATGCCATGGGGCAGGAATAACGGAACCATGATTGAAAAGAAGATGAGAATGGTGATGAGAGGGATGCCGCGCAGGGTTTCGATGGCGCTTGTGGCGAGCACACGAAACAGCGGCATTCGTGAAGTGCGTGCCAAAGCGAGCATTACGCCTAACGGGAACGAAAACAACAACGTGAATACTGCGACGACGAGTGTGATGGAAAAGCCGCCAATGAAGCTTGATGTGGGAGTTTCAATTGTTGATGGTGAGTTCATGATCGTCGCCATGTAATGGAAGACGGCCATGGTGCCGACCCAGCCGGCGCAGAGCCGGACTCGTTGCGCGAACACGCCTTGGAAGTTGGGAGCGACCAAGGCTGCTAGAGCAACCAGCAAGAAGCTGAGACGGGCTTTTTGCAGCATTGGGTACCAGCCAAAGAAGGCTGCGATCCAGTGGAACGCGGCAAGGCCAAGCAAGAGCACAGCTAGAACTCGGCTGAACTCGCCTGCACCTGGGCGGGTCATGAACCATAAGACAGCTGTGCCGCCTAAGGCGAAAGCGACTGCCATAGGCAGATCAGTTGACCAAATGTGGGCGTAGTCAAGGTCAGGGTCTCGCAGGATGACCCAGTACAAGACGAACGGCACGATTAGCCAGGCAAAGTTGAGCGCGGTGCGCACCCTGATAGCGAGGTGTGAGTCACGTGCGGCGCTGCCAACGATCCATGCCGCTACTAGCAGCAACCAGAGAACCGTTAGCGGAATCCTTGTTGTTCGGGCAACGAGCTTGTCGGGCTCATAGATGAAGGTCTGATCGGCGAAAGCGAAATGTCCCCACTTATACGTCCATGTGCTTAGCACCAGCAGTCCGAGCACGAAGAATGCGAACGGCACGGCTGAAACGCGGATATGACGGCGGCGCATATCGCCGAGGCCGTACCAAATTAGAAGTCCTAACCCGCCGAGGATTATGGCGG
>JAAXHB010000415.1 GCA_012271125.1 Actinomycetota bacterium
CGGCGTGCGGTGGAGTCGGAGCTACAGATGGACCTGCCCGGCACCAAGACCGCGGCCGCGAAAAAGAAGGCAGCCAAGGCCAAGAAGGAAGCGGCGAAGGCAGTCACCAGGAAAACCACGAAGCCCGCACCCAAGAAGGCACCCAAGAAGCCCAAGGTGCCGCCGAAGGCCAAGTAGGCCATGATCAAGCTCGACACCCTCCTAGAGCCGTATCGCGATAGCACCGACAACATCGGCGTTGTCACCGTTATCGATGATGTACAAGCCAAGAAGCTGCTCGCGGCTTGGACCCGCTACAACCCGTCTTGGACCAAGCCCAAGGGGCGCAGGCCCGCCGATACGACGGAGCTTTGGTACTGGCTTTGGGAGGGTGTCGACGTCGACACGCACGCGCTGGCGGCGATGGCCAACGTTTCGCCGCACGTCGTCGGACCAAAGTTCGAGGTGCTCATCCATGCGCGTTTGGTTCTACCCGACGGCACCATCACAACGCCCGCCAAAGCGTTGCTCAACGCATTCATCAGCGAGAATCTGCCAACCCCGAAGAAGAGGTAGTCCATGGGCACAGGAAAGCAGGTCATCGTGCACAAGGTCGCCGCGGCGCTACGGCCGCTGTTGACATCGATGGCCACACCGAAGCTAGACCCCAGGAACGCGCGCAAGCATTCCAGTGCGAACATCGACGCCATTGCCGCGAGTCTCGAGCGGTTTACCCAGCGTACGCCCATCGTTGTCAACCGCAACACCGGGTACATCGAGAAGGGTAACGGCACCTACCTCGCGGCCAAGCAACTCGGCTGGACGCACTTGGCGGTTCTGTTCGTACTCGACAGCGAAGACCAGGCTATGGCGTACGCCATCGCCGACAACCGCACGGCCGAGCTCGCCGAGTGGGACTGGGAGGTGCTGCAGGGGCAGTTCAAAACGCTCATCGAGCACGGCGAGCATGATGTGCTCACGTCCACCGGCTGGGAGGCCAGCGAGTTGAGCATGTACGTCGATGGCGAGTTCAAGCCATCAAAGCCGTCGGAGATGCCCGCGGTACCGGACAGGCCTGCAGCGATGATGCTGAAGTTCGAGGGTGACCAGGTTGCTGTCATCGAGAGACTTCG
>JAAXHB010000416.1 GCA_012271125.1 Actinomycetota bacterium
GCTCTTCTGTTGGCACGGGAGTCTTATGCCCGCCGAGCCGAAGGTGAACGAATGTGGCTTTTGTGCCGAGACCATCTTGTCGAAGCCGACGACGATTTCATTACGCCAAACATCGATAAGCCCCATCGTCACAGCGACGGCCAACTTGTAGCCGAACACCGTCGTTCAAGATGATTGCCAACCTCGGTTCGTTGGAGGTTGTGCTGGCATTTGCTGACGACGAACACATCATCGGGCAACGTCACACCGAATGGATAGGCGTCGCCCCCTTCTTAGAAGAAGACCTTGCGATGAGTTCCATAGCTCAAGACGAGCTAGGTCACGCTGCTGCCCTATATGAAATCATCGTTGATGAAATTGTCGTTGATGAGATCGTTGTTGCTTTATCAGATGAAATTGATGTTGACCAGCTTGCCTTTCGGCGTGACCCTGACGATTATCGCTGCTGTGCTCTGGTGGAGCATCCAAACACGGACTGGGCATTCAGCCTTGTGCGCCATTGGCTCTATGACGTTGCTGAGCATCACCGCTGGAAGGCATTGCTGAACTCCAGCCATCAGCGGATTGCCGATCTCGCAGTTCAAGCCTTCACTGAGGAGAGCTATCACACCAGTCACTCTCAAGCAATGCTGACCCGCTTACTTAACGACCCCGAGTCAAGGCCGTTACTTGTAAACGCCCTTGACACCTGCCTCCCTCTAGCAACGAGCATCTTCACCCCAGCCCCGGGCGAACCCCTCGCCCTCCAAGACGGATTAATCACCGACACCTCCGAAGAACTATTTCAAAAGTGGAAGGCCAACATCACCACCACCTTCAAAGAATTTCAACTAGAGGGATCAATGCCCTCATCCAACTATTCCCGCCTAACCCGCACCCAACATTTCCAACAACTCCACTCCGAAATCAACGAAGTCCTAGACCTCGCCCCCACCGCCCCCTGGTAAAGCCCAACGGACGCTGTTGCGGCGGAGTAGGGGTGAGGTTGGCAAATTTATTTCGGGAACGTCGAGCGGTAGCGAGAGACTGGGTAGGTC
>JAAXHB010000417.1 GCA_012271125.1 Actinomycetota bacterium
TTGTTCATGCCAAAGGCGCGGATGTCCTCTTGGACCCTGGCCTCCCCGTGAATGCGCACGGTGGTCAGGTCGTAGAAGACGGCGGCAAGATCCTGATCGACCAGCGGGCGGATCTGACGGGCCAGAGCCTCTTCGACGGCATCCGTATTGTCCATCAGTGCATCCATGGCACGAAGCAGGTGCTGGTGGGTTACGGTTTGGGGTATGTCCGGCATCGCGACCGTCTCCAGCCAGCGCAGGCAGCCCAATTTGCTGGTGGGGTCGCACAAGCGGTTGAACACCATGACGCGGATCAGGGCTTCGGCATCGAATTCCCGCCGCGAGGAGCGCAGGGCGCGCTTCAGGGCTTTGTCGATGCCCAGATCTTGCCAGAGTTCATGGAGCGCGAAGACATCACCGAAGCTGAGCCCGGGTTCCTGGATGACTTCCGAAGACGTATTGTGCGCCCGGCCGACGGCCCGGTTGAGACCATTGATCAGCGGGTCCAGCTGTTCGGGTGTGATCTGATCGAGGCGTCCAAGATTGGCCACGACGCGCGAGCGCACCTTGCCACTGTCGTTTCGAAAAGACTCGACCAGTTGAAGGTACTGGCGGCCTCCCGTTTTGGTGATGCGAGTGTACATTATGTGGCGACGCTACCACCAAAAACAATCTTATATCAATAGTCCATATACAAGTGGCGTGTGACGACACGAGTTGCGGAATTCAGCACTCCGAAAGCCTCTAACCCATTGAAAATACAGAAGAGATTGAGTTGCTCCGGTGTTGTTTTGCTGGTGCCGTTGAAGGTGCGGTCGCCGATATGAGCGGTGTGTTTTTGGATCCGGGAGAGAAGATCGAGTGCCGTTCGGGGGCTGACGTCATGTTTCCTGGCTTTCAACCGTGCGCGCATAACCCGGTAGAGCACGAGCGCGAGAAAGCAGATCAGCGCATGTGCACGGATGCGGTCCGGCAGTCTGTGATGAACAGGGGCGATTTCGATATCGGATTTAAGAACGCGGAAGCCGCGCTCAATGTCGGCAAGGCTCTTGTAGCGTGCGACGGTTTCGGCGGGCGTGAGATCGGGTGCATTGGTCAGCAGCGCCAGCTTTCCATCGAAGAGTTCGGCCTGTGCGATTGCCTGATCCTCAAGCCCCCATGAGAAACGGTCAGCTTGCAGGTCCGCCTTGATGAAGCGGGTCAGTTCCGCCTCAGTGACGGCGCGGGTGAACCGGCTATAAGCTCCGCGATCAGAAGCGCGTCGGCCACGGGCGGTCTGCCCTTCGTCCTGGGCGTCGAGCTTGCCAACCATCCTCTCCGCCATGTCTTCCAGTTCCCTGATGCGGCTGCGACGGCGGTCTGATTGCTCTTCTGCCCGCAGGGGATCATGCGCGGCGATGAGGCGATGACCGGCGAACGTGCTTTCTGCCAGACCCGCCTCATCAAAGGCAAGGTTCTGGAAGGTTTCGGTCAGTTCGGCGTAACGACGGGCGGGGACGGCCAGAATGAACTCCAGCCTGCGACCGCCCTGATCCGCCAGCGCGCTCAGTTCCCCGATGTTGTCCAGGCTCAGGAGGCCCCGGTCGGCCACCAGGATGACACGCTGAACCGGAAAGCGGGTGAGAACCTTCTGCAGCATGCCCTGCAGCGTCTTTGTTTCACCGACGTTGCCAGGGTGAACGGTGTGCATCAACGGCAGACCGTCAGCGGTTTGAACCACGCCCAACACAAACTGCCGGGCGATACCACCGGTTTCCTTGTTCATGCCAAAGGCGCGGATGTCCTCTTGGACCCTGGCCTCCCCGTGAATGCGCACGGTGGTCAGGTCGTAGAAGACGACGGCGAGATCATGATCAACCAGCGGGCGGATTTGGCGGGCCAGCGCCTCTTCGACGGCCTCTGCATTGTCCATCAGTGCATCCATGGCAC
>JAAXHB010000418.1 GCA_012271125.1 Actinomycetota bacterium
CAAGATGACCGTTATCCCAAGATGACTATTATCGAGGTGCCTGACATTCAAGATGTGAAGTTGGCAATGCCCGACGTTCACTCAGATGAACGTGGCTTGTTCGTGGAGACCTACCGCAAGGAGTGGTTCGGCACCGAAATGGTTCAAGCCAATCGAGCCGACCGAGCTCAGGGCTGCATCGTCGGTTTGCATTACCATCTCAAGCAGGCTGACTACTGGTACGTACCCTTCGGCAGAGCCAGAGTTGTCCTATATGACCTGCGCATTAACTCACCTACGCAAGGCAGTGCTTTTACTCTTGATCTCGGTATCGGCCAAAACGTCAACACCGGCGTCTATATCCCCGCAGGCGTTGCCCATGGCTTCGCCGCCTTGACCGACATCACTATCACCTATCTAGTTGACCGCTACTACGACCCCGCTGACGAACTCGGCATGGCATACAACGATCCAAACGTCGCCGTCGACTGGGGCATTGAAACGCCAGTTCTTTCCGAACGCGATCAGCAAAACCCACTGCTCGCCGACATCGCGGATGAGCTGCTACCTCGCTGCATTTAGGCAATACCAATCAGCACCCAACCAATGACACAACCGTTCACAAGGCTCCTAGTCACTGGCGGTGCTGGTTTCATCGGCTCGAACTTTGCCCGCTGGGTTATCGCCAACAACTCAGACATTGAGGCCATCATCATCTATGACGCCTTGACCTACGCCGGCGGTCAAGACACAATCGCCGACCTCATCACCGACAATCGAGTTGTCTTCATTCATGGCGACATCTGCGACCGCAAAGCCCTTGCCGCCGTGCTCGACGGCTGCGATGCCGTCATCCACTTCGCAGCTGAAAGCCATGTTGACCGCTCTATCGACTCACCTGCAGCCTTCATCAGAACCAATGTCGAGGGCACTCACAACATTTGCGATCTAGTTCAACGCATTGCACAGGACAAGCGGATTGTTCATGTCAGCACCGATGAGGTTTACGGTTCAATCAAAGATGGCTCTGCAACTGAATCCGCCCCCTTGCGACCCAGCTCGCCATATTCTGCTTCCAAGGCTGCCTCAGATTTGATCGCCTTGTCTTATTCCCATACGTTTGATCTAGACATCTTGGTAACCCGCACAACCAACAACTTCGGCCCATATCAACACCCTGAAAAGTTCATGCCACTGTTCATCACCAACCTTTTGGACGGGATTGCCGCACCTCTATATGGCGACGGCACCAACATTCGTGACTGGTGCCATGTCGACGACAACTGCGCTGCTATCCATCAAGTTCTAACTCACGGCACCTCAGGTGACATTTACAACATTGGCGCTGACAACGAACACGCGAACATTGATATTGCTCACCTGATTGCGAACCTCTGCGACGCCGATCCGGCTCTGATTACTCCAGTCGAAGATCGCCCTGGGCACGACTATCGCTATTCGGTTGACTCCAGCAAAGTCCAAGAACTTGGCTGGGCGCCGCAGCATGACTTCCACTCGGCGTTAGCTGAAACTGTCAGCTGGTATAGAGAAAATCGCTCCTGGTGGCAACCCCGCAAACAGC
>JAAXHB010000419.1 GCA_012271125.1 Actinomycetota bacterium
GGCGGAGTCGTCGCCGCCGAATACCAAGAACACTTCGGCGATCATGCCTTTGACGAAGAAGGTAACTATGTCGGCGTTGCCTCCGAAGGCCAAGCTGCCTGGGAGTCCTATTTCGAAAACAACGAAGAGCTTCCCACCACTTCTTCGGATTCTGACGACAACGAAGAGGAAACAGACGACTGAAATAGGTCTCACGGGTGGCTTTGGCTCTGGAAAGTCAACCGTTGCCACTGGTTTCCAAGAGCAAGGCGCGACTGTTCTAGACGCCGACGCCATCGTCCGCGAACTCCAACAACCAGGACAAGACGTCTATAAAGAAATGGTCGCCCGCTGGGGTGCCAAGATTCTCAATAACGACGACACCCTGAACCGAGCCGCCGTAGCTGCCATCGTCTTCGACAACAAAGACGAATTAGACGCTCTCAACGCAATCGTCCATCCCGCCGTCGGCAAAGAAATGGAAAAACGCCGCGCCAACCCCAGCACAGACGTCACCATCCTCGACATCCCGCTGCTCGTCACCCCCACCACCAAATCCAAAGCCGATATTGCTTCCCACTACCAAGACCTCGCCGCCATTGTCGTCGTCGACACAGAAGAAGAAATCGCCATCGACCGTCTAGTCACCCACCGCGGCTTCACACCTGAACAAGCCCAAGCCCGCATCTCTCAGCAAGCATCCCGCGAAACCCGCCTCGCTGTAGCAGATTTCGTCATTGAAAACAACTCCACCCTCGCCGACTTACATGCTCAAATAGAAACATGTTGGCAGTGGATACAGACGCTTTAACCCTCAAAAACGTTCGCCCCTTCGAGGTCGTCGCCCCCATCCAACCCGCCGGCGGCCAACCCAAAGCCATCGCCGCCCTAGCCGAAGGTGTCGAACGCGGCGACCGTTTCCAAACCCTGCTCGGCATCACCGGCTCGGGCAAATCCGCCACCATCGCCTGGACCATCGAAAAAGTCCAACGTCCCACGCTGGTGCTCGCCCCTAACAAGTCCCTAGCCGCTCAGCTCGCCAACGAGTTCCGTGAACTCTTTCCCAACAACCGTGTCGAATATTTCGTCAGCTACTACGA
>JAAXHB010000420.1 GCA_012271125.1 Actinomycetota bacterium
CTGTTGAGCAGCGTTTTGGCTTGCTTGATGACCGCAAACGTTCCTACCGTGAAGTTGGCGAAGAGCTGGGTGTTACCGCCGAAGCTGCGCGTCGGTTGGTTAAGCGTGCTTTGGTCACAGTGCGTGAGCGTGCTGCTGAGCTGCGACTTGACGAGATCGTAGACGCCGCATAGCCCATGACCACAACCCTGGCTGCGCCTCCGGCGGCTGCCTGGTCAGTAGATTCTTGGCGAAACAAGCCAGCGCGGCATCAGCCGCAATGGCCTGACATTGGTGCTCTCGACCAAGCCACTAAGAAACTTCGAGACCTGCCGCCGCTTGTTTTCGCCGGCGAAGCGCGCTCTCTGACAGCTCATCTTGCCCGTGTTGAACGTGGCGAGGCTTTTTTGCTGCAGGCAGGTGACTGCGCTGAGTCGTTTGACTCTTCGGCAGACTCGATTCGAGACAAGTTGCGGGTCATTTTGCAAATGGCGATTGTGTTGACCTATTCCAGCGGAATGCCGGTGGTAAAAGTCGGGCGCATCGCCGGACAGTTCGCTAAACCACGTTCAAGCCCTACCGAAGTCAAAGGTGACACCGAGTTGACCTCGTTTTTGGGTCACATGGTCAACGACATTGGATTTAGTGAATCTGAACGTCTACCTAATCCTCAACGTCTACTAATTTCTTACTACAGGGCTTCATCAACCCTAAACCTGCTGCGAGCTTTCACAAGAGGTGGTTTTGCTGACCTGTCAAGGGTTGCTAGCTGGAATCGGGAGTTTGTTAGCGACAATCGCAACGGCTCTGGTCCTCAAAGTGAGGCCAGCTTGCATTATGAGCAGTTGGCAGAAGAGATTGATCGGGCACTGCGCTTTATTGCAGCGTGTGGGATGAATCGTGAGAACACTCCTCAACTGCATGAGGTTGAGTTTTACACAAGCCATGAGGCGCTGGTTCTTGATTATGAAGAGGCACTAGCTCGTGAGGATTCGCTTAATCCAGGGAGCTGGTACGCCTGCTCAGCGCACATGCTCTGGATTGGTGAACGCACTCGACAACTTGACGGTGCTCATGTTGAGTTTTTGCGTGGCGTTGACAACCCATTGGGTTGCAAAATTGGTCCCACGGCCACTCCTGAAGACGTGATTGGGTTGTGCGAGGCACTTAACCCGGATCGCGTTCCCGGGCGACTTACCTTGATCACACGGGTTGGTGCCAGCGCGGTACGTGACACTTTGCCACCGCTGTTGAGCGCAGTGCGAGATAGCGGGCATCCGGTGGTTTGGGCGTGTGATCCGATGCACGGCAACACCTTCACCGCAGAATCAGGACGTAAGACACGCCATTTTGATGATGTGCTAGCTGAAATTGTTGGGTTTTTCGCGGCGCATCGTGCCTGTGGCACAGTTCCAGGTGGCATTCATATTGAACTGACCGGTGATGACGTCACCGAATGCCTTGGAGGTTCTGCTGGAA
>JAAXHB010000053.1 GCA_012271125.1 Actinomycetota bacterium
GCATAGTCACGCTCGGCATCGGGGTAGCGGGACTCATCGGCAATGATTGAACCCTCTATAAAGTTCACGCCTTGTTCAAGGAGTGCGGTTGCTACCGAGTCTGCTAAAGCTGCGATGTCGGTGTAGGCGATCTGATCGACATAACGGCTCATGTATTCAGGCGTTGACAGAACCGGATCGCCGCCGCCTACGAGGTAAATATCGCCGATGAGGACGCCGTCGGTGACCGATTCCCAGTCGCTAGCGAAGACCACCATCTTGGTGTTGAAGGTGGCGTCGGCACCAGCGGAGTCCAAGATCACCGCAGCAGTGAGGATTTTCTGTAACGAAGCCGGAGTGAGCGGTCGGTCGGGTTGGTGCGCTACCAGAAGGTTGTCGTTGCGATATGCAACCAGACATGACTCAGCAGGAGTTTCGGTGTTAGTGAGGGTTGCGTTCAGCGCGGACTGTAGGCGGGTGTCTTGGATGGGGATCGTTAGCCAACGTGGAGTGCGGCGCACGCTGAGCAGCGGAGTTCGGACTGAGCCGCTTTGTGATTCTGGCTCGGTGATCCAGGCGGGCTCGGTGTCGGAGCGTTGCGCTTGCCAGAAAGTACCTGCTGTTGCCGCAACTAAAACCCCGAGCAGGATCAAGACCAGATTGCGGCGAAACATCATCGGAAGCGTAGGCGCGAAGATTCGCTACTAGGCATGAGGGTGCTGCCATGTAACATTCGCAACAAGTGGCGACCCAGGCGACTCTCGATCAGCTGACCATAAATGTGGTGCGAGGACTGTCAATGGATGCCCCGCATCAAGCCCAGTCAGGCCATCAGGGCACGGCGATGTCGCTCGCTCCCCTAGCTCATGTGCTTTGGACTCGAATCATGAAATATGACGCCTCTGCGCCTGCTTGGATGGATCGAGATCGTTTTGTGTTGTCGGCGGGGCATGCCTCAATTTTGCAATACGCCATGCTGTATTTGACAGGTCACGGATTGACGTTGGATGATGTGGCGAACTTTCGTCAGTGGGGTTCTCCGACGCCGGGGCATCCTGAGGTGGGATGCACTCCTGGTGTTGAGGTGACAACGGGTCCGCTGGGGCAAGGCATTGCCAATGCTGTGGGGATGGCAATCGCTGAAACGCAGCTTCGGGCCAGAACAGACTTATGCGACCATTACATCTATGTCATCGCCGGTGATGGTGACCTGTCCGAGGGGGTCAGTCACGAGGCGGCGTCGCTTGCTGGACATCTGGGGTTGGGACGTCTCATTGTTGTTTACGACGATAACCGCATCACCATTGATGGAGGCACCGACCTTGCCTTAAGCGACGACGCAGCAGCGCGTTTTGCTGCCTACGGCTGGCATACCGAAGATTTAGGTGCGTTGGGTGATAATTGTGACGCCATCGAGGCTGCGTTGAGGCGTGCCAAGGCTGTGACAGATAAGCCGTCGTTGTTGGTTTTGCGTACCGAGATAGGTGCTCCTGCGCCACAGTCGGCGGGCACAGCTGCAGCCCATGGCTATGCGATGTTTGATGATGAAATAGCTGAGACGAAGAAGTTGCTGGGGCTGCCTTCTGGTGAGACTTTTTATGTTCCTAAGGAGGTGTTGGAGTTTTGTCGTGAGAAGGGGTTGGCAGGGGTTGGTGCTCGAGAGTCTTGGGAAGCTCGACTGGCGGAGAGCGCAGATGGCGGCACTGAGTCGCTGCTAAATGTTGCGGGCATGTCTGGTTGGGAAGCTGAGCTGCCGGCTTTTGATGCTGGAGACAAGATCGCTACGCGGGTGGCATCGCAAAAGGTGTTGTCTGCGTTGCTTGACAAGGTGCCGGCGATTACCGGAGGCAGTGCTGACTTAACCGGCAACACCGGAACCAAGATGCAAGGCCCTGACAAGTCCGATTACGGCACTTTTGCCGCTGATGATCCAACGGGTCGACAGATTTATTTCGGGGTTCGAGAGCATGCCATGGGTGCCATAGCCAACGGGATGGCATTGCACGGCGGCGCGTTACCAGTGGTTGGAACATTTTTGGTTTTTGCCGATTACATGCGACCGGCGTTGCGTTTGGCTGCCCTCTCAGAAGCTAAGGCAATCTTTGTGTTCACGCATGACTCAGTAGGTGTGGGCGAAGACGGGCCTACGCATCAACCCATCGAGCAGGTTGCATCGTTGCGGGCGATTCCAGGGCTGACCGTTATTCGACCGGCAGATGCAACAGAGACTGCAGGTGCTTGGCGTTTTGCTGTTGAACATGAAGGGCCTACGGCGTTGATATTGACCAGACAGGGTGTGCCCGTGCTAACGGAAACCGATGCCGACAAGGTCACAAATGGCGCATATGTCGTGTCAAGCGTTAATGAGGCTGATGTCACCTTGTTGGGAACTGGTAGTGAAGTGTCGGTGTGTGTTGCTGCGGCTGAGGTGTTGGCTGAGCAATCTGTTACGGCACGAGTTGTTTCAATGCCAAGTTGGGAACGCTTTGAAGCTCAAAGCGAGGGGTATCGGACTGATGTGTTGGGCACGTCGCCGATTTTGGCAGTTGAAGCTGGCACCACTTTGGGGTGGCACAAGTTCGCCGATGATGTTGTCGGTATTGACCGGTTTGGGGCGTCGGCACCAGGAGATGTCGTCATGGAAAAATTAGGAATAAGCCCCACGGCTGTTGCCGAGCGGGCTAAGCAGCTGCTGAATCGATAGGAGACCAATGAGCAATCAAAAAACGAGCAATCTGAAAACTTTGTATGAGCAATATGGGCAGAGCCCATGGCTTGACAATATCCGTCGCGGTTGGATCACCGGCGGTGACCTTCAGCAATGGGTGGACATGGGGGTGCGGGGACTGACCTCGAATCCGTCGATTTTTCAAAAAGCCATAGCTGAGACCGATGACTATGACGAGGAGTTTCAAGCGGCGACAAGCGCCGGGGCGAGCATTGAGGATGCCTACTGGAAACTTGTTAGCACCGACATTGCCGGTGCTGCGCAGATTTTGCGTCCGGTGTATGACGCTTCCGATGGTGCTGATGGGTATGTGTCGGTTGAGGTTGCACCTGACCTTGCTTATGACTCTTACAAGACGGCTGCTGCGGCACGTAATTTGAACACAAGCCTTGGTATTGACAATCTCTACGTGAAGATTCCGGGCACTACTGAAGGGTTGCCGGCGATAACTCAGATGATTGCTGAGCGGCGCAACATCAATGTGACGCTGATCTTTAGTGTTCAGCGTTATGCGGAGGTGGCGGATGCTTACCTAGACGGACTTGAACAGGTTGATGGTGACTTGAGTCGGGTGTCTAGCGTTGCTTCGTTTTTTGTTTCAAGAATTGACACCGAAGTTGATCGCCGTCTTGAAGAGATTGGAACGCCTGATGCGTTGGCGTTGCGGGGCAAGACGGCAATTGCTTGTTGCAAGGCTGCTTATGCCCATTATCAACAGCTTTACTCAAGCCCTCGTTGGAAGGCTTTGGAAGCCCGTGGCGCACGACCACAGAGATTGCTGTGGGCTAGCACTTCCACCAAGAACCCTGATTATCGCGACACCTTGTATGTGGATGAGCTGATCGGGCCGGACACGGTCAACACTCTTCCCGATGCGACCTTGGAAGCCTTTCAAGACCACGGCACCCTCTCCACAACGATCACATCAGGGATAGATGAAGCCCAAGCGTGCCTGACACAACTTGGCGACATGGGTATCGACCTTGACGAGGTGTCCGAGAAACTCACCCATGAAGGCGTTGCGGCTTTCACCAAAAGCTTCGACGAGCTGCTCGACACACTCGCTAACGCATCGCTCTAGCCTCCCACGAAGCTCAAACTTAACACCGGCAGCCGGAAGAAATGTTTACTGTGAGTTGGGCTGGCAGGGTTGAATGCG
>JAAXHB010000421.1:0-826 GCA_012271125.1 Actinomycetota bacterium
ATTATAATTTACTTTTATAATTATTCAGGAGGAAAGAGCTCGTCTGCAGGAGGAACGTAGAGTGAAAGAAAGGGAGGTTAGTTTAAAGCAGCTTCATGTATGCAAATATTTTACTTGTGTATTTTGCCTGTTGTTGTACTTTTTTAATTTATTTTTTTTTATTTCCATGGGTAAAACGTGTATGACTGTAATTTGTCATCTTATGAAAATGATATCTTCCGATGTTTTTTTGCGTAAGACTAAAATTCAAATTATGGCTCTTAAGGTTCTGATTATCTCATATAATTTCTCATTTCTATCAACAGAAAACTTTGACAAAATCTCGCCACCAAAAAGTACAATAGATTGAATCGATTTGCTTAAGGTTGGGTCAGTAATCGGTACTAAGTACAGCGTGTAGTTATGTGTCCTGGCGCTGAATCAGACGTTGCTCACCCCCGATAGATTCTTCTGTTGCCATTTTGAATGGCTTTTGTCCACTTACTCTTAAAAGTAAGGCGTCCGCGCAGAGCCTCTATTGTTATAGAAACTGGAAACCCATCAACGCACGGAAAAATTTAAGGTCGCCTTTGAAGAACCTCTTTTGTGTTCATCGTTAATCCAGGTCTTAATGCTACTTTTCTTCTTTCAAGTTCTAACAAAAACTAGACAGTCACGAGGTCGATTTAACTGCATTTTTACGGTTGCTTAGTACTAAAATGAAATTCATGTTATAATTCCAACCTGCGTCTTGGGTTCGTTACATAAAAATGGCTTAGAACAACATCGCAAAATTCAAGAATGAAGCAATCTGAAATCTGGGCGAGTTTTTTTTTTTTTTTTTTTT
>JAAXHB010000421.1:894-1093 GCA_012271125.1 Actinomycetota bacterium
TTTTTTTTTTTTTTTTTAATATTTTCATTTCTAAACAAACTTTTTGTAACCGCACAGTTAAAATATAAAACCATAAATTCCGCACTTTAAACTTTTAAAATCTTTGATCTCGGTTGTTCTCCTGAGCTTTCCGCCTCAAAGAATACAAGGGTAACACAATACAATACTAATAATAACCAAAGGTTACGAAGTGCACGCG
>JAAXHB010000422.1 GCA_012271125.1 Actinomycetota bacterium
CTGCTCGCCAACGTCGGCCTGTTCGTGCTGCTCGCCCTTGGTCTCAACATCGTCGTTGGGCTGGCCGGCATTCTCGACCTTGGCTATGTCGCATTTTTCGCCGTCGGTGGCTACAGCACCGCCGTTCTAACATCAGCTACCTCGCCACGTTTCTCACCGGAGCTCCCCTGGTTCGTGGCACTGATCTTTGTAATCATCATCACCGGACTCGTCGGGCTGTTCATCGGCGCGCCCGTGATCCGAATGCGCGGCGACTACCTAGCCATCGTCACCCTCGGCTTCGGCGAAATCATCCGTCTGCTGTTCCTATCGGACTGGCTCTCGGGCTGGTTCGGCGGCGCTCAAGGCATCACCAATATCGGCAGCGTCGAGCTCTTCGGACTCGCCACCATCTCCGGCACCGACCCGCGAGCCGTGTTCTACCTAGTGCTCGTGTTCTGCGCAATCGCCATATACATCTCCTGGCGACTAGAAAACTCGCGAATCGGACGCGCCTGGATGGCTGTGCGTGAAGACGAAACCGTCGCCGAGGCAATGGGCGTCAACACTGTCAATGTCAAGCTGCTTGCATTCGTGGTCGGCGCAGTCATCGGCTCATTCAGTGGTGCCATTTTCGCCGCCAAAGTCGGCTCGGTGTTTCCTCACAGCTTCTTAATCCTGGTGTCGGTCATCATTCTCGTGGTGGTGATCTTCGGCGGCATGGGCAGTATTCTTGGCGTAATCGCAGGAGCTGCGGTGCTGATCGGCGTGCTTGGTGGACCTCGACAGCCCGGTCTGCTCCAGGAGTTCTCCCATTTCAAGCTGCTGATTTACGGCGCGCTGCTGGTCTGGATGATGCTCGCCCGTCCACAAGGCCTGATCCCAAGCGTGCGCCGTACCCGTGAGCTGCGCCAAGACGAGTTCCTGCAAGACGCCTGGCTCAAAGGCCAAATCGAAGACGACGAACCGGCAACGACTTCATGACGACGACAACTGCTGCGACAGATTCCACCGAAGTGATGGCTCAAGCCATCGCCGATGCTGCTGTGTCCAACGACGTCTTGAGCGGCGACTACTTGCTCGAAACGCGAGGACTAACGGTCAGCTTCGGTGGGCTCAACGCCTTAAGCGACCTCGACTTCGGCGTGCGAGACGGCGAAATCCTTGGCGTTATCGGCCCAAACGGTGCCGGCAAGACCACCTTGTTCAATGCCATCACCTCAACCGTTGACGTCACCGCCGGCGACATCTACTTCGAGGGTGAAACCCTGCGAGGCCTTGACCCGAACCAAGTCACCGCTCGTGGCATTGCTCGCACCTTCCAAAACGTGCGCCTTTTTGCCAACATGACCGTTCTTGAGAATGTGATGGTCTCCCAGCATTGCCGCACTCGTCAAGGTGTCATCGGTGCTCTGTTGTCACGTAAATCGTTCCGTCAGGAAGAAGCCGAAATTCGTGACCGTGCCGTGGAAATCCTCAAATTTTTCGGCACTCGCTTAATCGGGTTCCGCCTTGACCAGCCTGCGTCCACCCTGTCGTACGCAAACCGTCGACGCCTTGAAATCGCACGTGCCATGGCAACCCAACCCAAGCTCATCTTGTTAGATGAACCCGTCGCCGGCATGAACCCTGTCGAATCAGCCGAGCTGACAGACCTCATAGCTCAGCTGCGTGAAGAGTGGGGTTATGCCATCGTGTTGATTGAGCACGATATGAACGTGGTCCACAATGTCTCGGATCGTGTGGTGGTGCTCGACCATGGCACCAAGCTCACCGAGGGCACCTACGGCGAAGTGTCAGTCGACCCCCAAGTTGTGCAGGCATACCTAGGACACGACGGCGATGACTGAACCCAACGACAACCTGCCCGCAGCTTCCGACGACAACCTGCCAGCGACCACTGATCCGATCCTGGAGCTGCGCTCTGTCAACACCCACTACGGCGCAGTTCACGCACTCAAAGACGTCAACCTCTCTATAAACCAAGGCGAACTTGTTTGCCTGCTCGGCGGCAACGCCAGCGGCAAATCCACAACGCTTAAGACCCTGCTTGGCATGGTCAAACCGACCACCGGCGAAGTCATCATCGACGGCGAAATCGTCAACGACAAGCCCACCAGCTACCGAGTCCTGCGCGGCCTGACGATGGTCCCCGAGAACCGTCGTCTTTTCAAACGCCAAACCGTCAAGGAAAATCTGCAACTCGGTGCATACCTGCGAGACGACTCCGACGGCATTGCCGAAGACATGGAATGGGTTTTTGAGCTGTTCCCTCGAGTCAAGGAACGCCTCAACCAAAAGGCCGGCACCCTCTCCGGCGGCGAGCAGCAGATGC
>JAAXHB010000423.1 GCA_012271125.1 Actinomycetota bacterium
ATTCAAAGGCGTCCCCAAAGAAAAATACAGCACAGACGACCCAATCGCTCTCACCCTGACCGAAATGGATACCTACGGCATCGACATCGGCATCATCAGCTGCGACAACGACATCGGCATCAAAGCCCTCACCGACCACCCAACCCGCTTCGCAGCAATCTGCTCAGTCGACGCCAACGACGTCATGGGCTCGGTCAGAAAAATCCGCGAACTCCACACCAAACACAACTTGCGAGCCGTGTCAACATTCCCAGCCGGCTGTATCCCGCCGGTGCCTATTGATGCCGCAAAGTGGTATCCGATTTACGCCACCTGCTGCGATCTCGACATTCCGATTTTTGTATGCGCCGGTGTGCCCGGCCCACGCCTGCCGATGGCATCCCAACATGTGGAACGCCTTGATCAGGTCATGTACGACTTTCCCGAACTGACCCTCGTCACCCGTCACGGCTGTGAACCCTGGACGGATTTGGCGGTCAAGTTGATGCTCAAATGGCCTGGCCTGCACTATTCAACGTCGGCGTTCGCCCCCAAGCACTACCCGCAAGCCATTATCGATTACGCCAACACCCGCGGCGCTCACAAGATCATTTACGCCGGCTATTTCCCTATGGGTCTGTCACTAGAGCGAATCATGTCCGAGATGCCCAACATCGCTTTCAACGCCGACGTCTGGCCGCATTTCCTTCGCCACAACGCCACCCGAGTCCTAAACCTCAACAACTAAAACTCAGCAACTAACTCCCCTTTATGGGGAGGTGCATCGGTTGTGTTGATGAGATGTGTTGCGGCGTTTTCGAAGTATTCGACCATTTCTGTATAGACGTCCTCAGGTAACTCCGCCGCGTCGAGGGCGGAGCGCATGTGTTCCATCCAAACATCCCGCTCTTTGACACCGATAGCGAACGGAGCATGGCGCATCCGCAGGCGTGGATGACCACGCTGCGCGCTGTAGTCCTGTGGCCCTCCCCAGTACTGCGCCAAGAACCCAGCCAGATGCGCCCTCGGCTCGGTCAGGTCGTCGGGATACATATGTCGAATGGTCGGATCAGCGTCAACCCCGTCATAAAACCGATCCACCAGCGCGACAAAGAATGCCTCCCCACCCACCA
>JAAXHB010000424.1 GCA_012271125.1 Actinomycetota bacterium
CGCCTCTTCATCACCGAGAAGGGCAGAACTACTCGCGCAGATAGGCATATCCTTCTGCGTCAAGGCCGCGGGCATCCCAGAAGTTCGTCGACATAACGAACCGCCCGAGGACTACGTCTGTCGACTAGCCACAGAAAAAGCAACGGCAGTTGCGGAGTCACCCCTGCCGGTGCTAGCGGCTGACACAACTGTCGTTTTGAACGATGAGATGCTTGAGAAACCGCTCTCCAAAGAGGACGGCAAGCGCATGTTGAGTTGTCTGCAAGGTCGAAGCCACAAGGTATTGACCGCAGTGTCGGTGAAATGTGGGTCTCGCCAAGAAACGGAACTCGCGAAGGCAATCGTCATGTTCCGGGAGGTTGACGAAACCGAGATTGCCTACTACTGCGATACAGGTGAGCCGTTAGATAAGGCCGGAGCATACGGGATTCAAGGCATCGGCGGGGTCTTCGTACGCGGCATGTTTGGGGAACCGAGGACGGGCGCAGGCCCACCGCTTGTGGAGACCAATCAACTCTTGCAGAGGTTTGGCGTGGATGTTTGGCGCAACCGGGTCGCTCCCACTGGGTCAACCCCATGAGGTGATGCAAAGCGCGTCATGAGGAACATCGGCCTGACCGTGCTGTATCTGTGTGTATGGCTCACGGTATTGCTCGCGGTTCTGTTGCTGTGTGGCCGTGTGCTGATGTATTTTCTGAACGATCTCGAGAGCGCGGTTAATCAGGAACTGCAGCGGTACGGTCTCGAGGTTGAAGGTTTGCGAGGCTCCTGGCGGACGACCAACCCAGTCCTCTATGCCGATGCAGTACATGTTGAGCGCGGCACCCTGAGTGGCGTGGAGATGGAGATCGCCGCGATGGAAAGTCTCATTCGCAATGAGTTCATTGCTCGCCGACTCGTGGTCGAAGATCTTGATATCCAGATCGATCTGGCAAATCGGCGGGGAGACTTTGATTTTCAAAAACTCTTCCAGCAGATCAAGGACAACTCAGCAACTCTCATTC
>JAAXHB010000425.1 GCA_012271125.1 Actinomycetota bacterium
GCAGGCTGGTGCGCCGCCGAGCTAAACGACGAATTACCCCAAGTGGCGTCGCTGGCTAAGATTTACTGCTCAGAGGCGTATTTCCACGCCGCGGCTGAAAACATCCAAATTCACGGCGGCATTGGCTTCACATGGGAACACCCAGCACACCTGTATTTCAAACGAGCCAAAAGCTCCGAAATCCTGTTCGGCGACCCCACCTACCATCGGGAACTACTAGCCCAACGCCTCGGCATCTAGCCGCCATTCGACTCGCAGCCTTGCGCCACGACCCATGTGGATAGTTCTTGGCGTAGGCGCAGTCCTCGTCATAATCGTCGCATTCGTTGCAGTGGGCATGGCTGTTGGGCGTATGGAAAACGAAACCGTCCCCAACATTTACCGACTCCCTGACGCCGTCGACTTCGTTGCCGAACGTCTGCCAACAGAGGTAGCGGCTCGAGTTAGCTACGACGACGTCCGCCAAATCCTCACTTGGCATCTGGACTGGTTCAACGAAATCGGTCTCGCCGCCGGTGCCGAGCTGGGAGATTCAGCAGTCACTATTGGAGATACGACCACTGCTGATTTAGACGCTGCCATTGATGCCATAGTTGCCCACTCTGTGGATATGTCAATAGCTATTGAGCCGGTCGATATTGTTGTCATTCTCGATCTGCAATCTCAATACCTCGATCAAATAGGCGCAGTATCACCAACAAGTCATAACGGACCAACAAGTCAAAATGGATAGGTATAACGGAGATGACAAAGCGTTAACAAGTGTGACCTGCGTCACACTTTTGGACAGGATTGTGTTCTATAAGCTCAAGCTGTGACGCTTGTCCGGCTGGCTCGAAGCAGCCTGCCTAGAGGCTGCCTAATTGTTCTAGCCCTGATCGCCGCTGCCTGCGGTGCGACTCCTGTTGACGATGCCGTTACCTCAGCAGATCGCATTGTGGAACAAGATCAAGGCACCTCGGTGCCTAGTTCTGACGAAACCGCACCTAACGAGGACGTAGAACCAGCACCTGCTCCCACTGTCGAAGACGATGAAAATGACGATGAAAATGACATTGTCACAGATACAGCCGTTGACACTGACCCCGATATAGCTGATCCTGACATAGATAGTGAACCCGCTCCTGATACGACTACGACTATCACGACAACGACAACAGAACCAGCTCTCGACCTTCAGCGTGACCCTGAACCATTTCCAGAGCCAGCCACAGAGCCTGAAGTTGAGCCTGAACCAGACGTCCAAGCCGATGTCATCGAAACTGAACCAGAACTAACGACTACAACAACAGCACCGACCACTACCACCATCGGGGCAATTGTCCCCAAGATAAAACCAACGAC